>JBGSLE010000371.1:0-26550 GCA_041740875.1 Pontiella sp.
CAGGCGCTCGCGGGCGCCCATCCGGTTGCCTTCATGCAGTTTGCCGACTTCCTGCCGGTGGCCTACAACCACCTCCTCTCCGAAATCGGCGCGATGTACTGGCGCACCAACGGCCAGTGGGAATCGCCGGTGCTGCTGATGTCGATCGCAGGCGGCTACCGCCCCGGCCTCGGCCCCTACCACGCCCAGACCATGGAGGCGATCTGCGCCCACGTGCCGGGCGTCGATGTCTTCATGCCCTCGACCGCCGCCGACGCCGCCGGACTGCTCAACGCCATAGCCGAGTCGGGCCGACCGTCGGTCTTCCTCTTCCCGAAAAGCCTGATCAACGACCGCACCAACACCACGTCGGCCGACGTGGAAAAGCAGTATGTCCCGATCGGCAAGGCGCGCATCACGCGCGCCGGGCAGGATATCACGATCGTTAGCTGGGGCGGCGCGGTTCCGGTTTGCGAACGCACCGCCGAAGCCTTGGCCGAAACCGGCCTCAACGCCGAAATCATCGACCTGCGCACCATTTTCCCTTGGGACGAAGAGGGCGTGCTGGCCTCCGCCAAAAAGACCGGCAAGCTCGTCATCGTCCACGAAGACAACCAGACCGGCGGCATGGGCGGCGAAATCGCCGCAACCATCGCGGAAAAAGCGGGCGACGCCGTCAAGATCGCGCGGGTCGTGCGGCCGGACACCTACATTCCCTACGACTTTTCCTGCCAGATCGCCGTTCTCCCCTCCTTCCAGCGCACGCTCGAAAAATGCTGCGAGCTGCTGGAGGTCGACCTGCATTGGGAAAAACCGGTCGAAGAGGAGGCCGGAACCGTCACCGTCAAGGCGATCGGCTCAAGCCCGTCCGACCAAACCATCACGGTCGCCAGCCTGCTGGTGGGCGCGGGCGACGCCATTGCCGAGGGCGACCTGATCGCCTCGGTCGAGGCCGACAAGGCGTCGATGGACATTACCGCGCCCGTCGGCGGAACGGTTGCCGAAGTGCTCGCCGAGGAAGGCGACGTGCTGAGCGTGGGAACCCCGCTGGTCAAGATCACGTCTAGCGAAGCCGCCCAGCTCAAGCCGCTGACCAAGGAGGAGCCCGGAACGCCCATCATGGTGCGCCGCCGCACCACGGCGTCAACCCAAACGCCCCAGGCACAAAGCCGCAAGCCGCAATCCCCGGTATACATCTCCTCCATCACCACCGTGCTCGGATCGCGCCTGGTGACCAACGACGAGTTGCTGCAAGGCCATGGCGAGTGGGATTCCGAAGCGATCCGCAAGCGCACCGGCATCGAAAACCGCTACTGGATCGACGGCGGTGAAAACGTGCTGACCCTTGCCGTCAAGGCCACGCGCGACCTGCTGGAAAAGGAAAACCTGCTGATTTCCGATATCGGGGCCATCATTTGCTCCACCGGCACGCCGCTGGCCATGACGCCCTCGCTCGCCTGCCAGGTGTTGCGCGAACTCAGCCCCGAAAAGGGCGAGGTGCTCATGCAGGCGCACGACGTCAACGCCGCCTGCTCGGGCTACATGTACGCCTTGCAATCGGCCTTCGATTTCCTGACCAACGCCCCGCACAAGAAGGTGGTCGTCATCACCGCCGAAACGCTTTCGCCGATGATCAACCGCGACGACCAGAAAACGATGGCGCTCTTCGGCGACGCCGCGACCGCTTCGCTGGTGAGTTGCGGGCGGCGGGCGGGCAATATCGGCGTAAAGCTCAACCGCCCTGTGCTTTCCGCCACCGGCGTCGAAGCCAAAGTGCTCTACGTGCCCAACATGGGCAGCGGCGAAGTGATCGAGATGGAGGGCCTGACCGTCTTCAAGCTGGCCGTGCGCAAGATGATCGACATGCTCGACGACGCCTGCGGGGAGCGCGGCATCACCGCCGACGATTTAACCTACATCGTGCCGCACCAGGCCAACGAACGCATCATCGAGGCGATCCGCAAGACGATCCACTGCCCGCCGGAAAAGATGTTCAACCACATCCGCAAATACGGCAACACCTCGTCGAACACCATCCCGATCGCGTTGGCCGAGCTGGTTCCCGGGCAGGCGCCCGGCACGCTTATCGGCCTCACCGCCTTCGGCGGCGGCTTCACCTTTGGCGCCGCCGTCGTCGAGACGGTTTGACGGGCCGGCGGGAGTTTCTTGCCTATTTCTCGGCGAGCAGCTCGTTGATGGCGCCGCGGAGCACGTCCAGCGGAACGGGTTTTTCGAAGACATAGCGGGCGCCGAACATGCGGGCCTGCGGCAGGAAGCTCATCGGGATGGAGCGCATGCCGCCGGAGATGGCGATGACGGGCAGGCTTTTCTTGTGCTTGCGGATTTCCATGAGGATTTCGAGCCCGTCCATTTCGGGCATCATGATGTCGGTGATGACCAGGTCGGGATCGGAGCCTTGGATAAGCTCCAGCCCCTTGCGGCCGTTTTCAGCCAGCAAAACCTCGTGGCCCACCCCCACTAGAAACCGCTCGAAAAGAATTCGGACCGATTGATCGTCGTCGATGACCACTATTCGCGCCATGTGCGTTTCCTATTGTTCTTGTTTAGCGAGCGCCTTTTCGACGGCGCTCATTAGGGAGGACACAGTAAAGGGTTTGTGAAGAAAATGGTAGCCTTTTGGCCCCATATCCTTCCAGCGAGCCAGCTGGTCGGGGTAGCCGCTGGAGAGCAACACCGGGATGCCGGGAACGGCGGCCCGCAGCCGATCCGCCAGCTCGATGCCGGTGCCATCGGGCAGCACGATGTCGCTGAGCAGCAAATCATAAACGGCATTGGCAGCGCCGTAACGCTCTAGCGCCTGCTCGACCGTCGCGGCCGCCACCACCTCGTAGCCGGCGTTGACGAGGATTTCGCCCACCATCGCGGAGATCGATTCATCGTCTTCTACCAACAGGATCCGGGAGGCTCTTTCCCCGATGCGCCCGCCATCCGGACCGGCGCCCTTCCCGTCTGCTCCGGGAATCGGGAAATAGAGCTTGAAACAACTTCCGAGCCCCTCTTCGCTGTAGACGTTGATCCACCCCTTGCTCTGTTTCATGATGCCATAGACGACGGCCAGGCCCAGGCCGGTTCCCTTGCCGACCTCTTTTGTCGTGAAAAACGGTTCGAATATTTTTTCCATGATCTCCTTGCCGATGCCGCAGCCGTTGTCGGAGACGGAGAGGCAAGCGAAGGTTCCCGCACGGCCATCCGGCAGCGCGGCGGCGTCACGGTTTCCGAACACGACGCGTTCGGTGGAGATGGCGAGCCGCCCGCCCTGGGGCATGGCGTCGCGCGCGTTGAGCGCCAGGTTCATGATGATCTGGGTGATCTGCCCGGTATCGGCGAAAATCTCGGGCAACTCCTCCGCCAGATCCAGGGCGATGGCATATTTATCGCCGAGGAGGATGCTTATGAGCGCCTCGGCATCATTTACGACATGGTTGAGGTCCAGGAGGTGCGTATCGACGGGTTGCTTCCGGCTAAAGGCGAGCAGCTGGCGGGTCAGTTCGATGGCCCTTCGGGTGGAGCGCTTGATTTCGCTGGCGTTGTTGAATTCCTGCGAATCGCGGCCGAGCGTCAGGAGCAGCAGCTCGCTGAACCCGAGGATCGCCTGCAGGATGTTGTTGAAATCGTGCGCCACGCCGCCGGCCAGCTGACCGACCGCCTCCATCTTCTGGCTTTGCCTTAGGCTTTCCTCGCGCTGGAGCTCGTCGCTGATGTCGCGTTTGATGGCGACATAATTGATGGTGTTTCCGTTGCGGTCTTTCACCGGGGAGATGCTGGCCTCTTCGGTGAAGATTTCGCCATTCTTGCGGCGGTTGACGAGGCGGCCCTCCCAGACATGGCCAGATTGGATGGTTTGCCACAGTTTGGCGTAGAAGGCGGCGTCATGCACCCCGCTTTTCAAGACATTGGGCGATTTGCCCATCACCTCTTGGCGCGAATAGCCGGTGATGCGCTCGAAGGCCGGGTTCGCATACTGGATATGCCCATCGGTGTCGGTGATGACGATCGTTTCGGGCGACTGCTCAATGGCGGTGGAGAGTCGCTGCAATTGGTTCAAGGCCTGCCGAAGTTCGGAGATGTCGCGCCAGGCGACATGGAGGATGCGATCGCCCGCGCGATCAACCAGGGATGTAAGGGAAACATCGACCGGGAAGATTTCCCCGTCCGCCCGCTTGTGCAGCCAATCGAACCGCAGGTTTTTCTGGTGCTCCATCTGCTGGATCAGACCGGCTAATTTTTCGCTGGAGGATTGGCCATCGGCCTGTACTGGCGGCGACAGCTCGGCGGGTTGCTTTCCCAGCACGCCGGCCTTGTCCGGATAGTGTAGCATGTCGACCGCCGCCTGGTTGCAATCCGCAAAGCGGCCATCCTTGATGACGAGGAACGCGTCGGCAGACTGCTCGAACAGCTGGCGGTACTTGGCTTCGCTCCGCTGGATCGCCTGCTCGGTGCGCTTGCGTTCGGTAATGTCTGAAAAGATCACGGCGAACTGGTTTGGCGCCGGCTGGAAGGCCCTGACCTCGAAAAACTTGTCCAGCGCCTGCGCATAATCCTCGACCACCGCCGATTCGCCGGTCAGCGCGACGCGGCCATAGGTATCGATCCAGGACAGCTCGATGTCCGGAATGAGCTCCCTGACGGTCCGGCCAACCGCCCGTTCCGCCGAAATGCCGGTTAGCCGCTCGAACGCGGGATTGACTTCGAGGTAGCGGTAGTCGGCCGGCCGGCCTCGCGCATCGCATATGATTTCATGCACGGCAAAGCCGGCGGCCATGTTTTCGAACAGGAGACGGTAGCGCGCCTCGCTCTTCTGCAGGGCGGTCTTATTGGCATTGGCCTCGGTGATGTCCATGACCATGGAGGCCACCCCGGTCCTGGCCCCGGATTCGTCGGTCAGGATGCTGTTGTACCAATCGCACAGGATCGTCCGCCCGTCGGCGGTCACGTTGAAGTTGGTCGAACGGTTTCCGCCGCGCTGCCCGCTTAGATCCGACAAAACCTTGCCGAGGCTTTCACAATCCGGATCCGAGATCAGCAACGTGGCGTTTTTCCCAAGGGCATCCACCCTGGAATAGCCGAAAATCCTCTCCGCCGAAGCATTCCATTCGACGATGTTCCACTCATGGTCCCATTCGATTACGCCCATGGGCGAGTTTTCGATATGCGAGCGCAGCCGCTGCCGGGAGGCACGCAGGTTTTCTTCCGCCAGCTTGCGCGCGGTGATGTCGCGGGCGAATCCGCAAAACATCCGGGTTTCGCCAAATTCGAGATAGTTTATCCTCACCTCGACCAAAAACGTGGAGCCATCCTTGCGCCGGTGGCGGCGTTCGATACTGACGATTTTCTGCTCGCGGATCCTCTCCCGTTCCTTTGGCCAGCCCGCGCGGGTCATCTCCTCGTCGATGTCGGAAATATGCAATCCCAGCAATTCGTCCTTGGAATAGCCCGTTGCTTCGCTCGCCGCGGCGTTGGCATAGCACACGCCGCCATCCTCCAGCACCCAGTAGGCCGCGTCGGACGAACGATCGAACGCCACTTGCGTCAGCTCCAGGCGATGCCGGGCCATGACCGCGTCTTCCATGATGTTGAGCGCGGCCAGGCGCGCGTCGTCGAGCCTGCGGTTGGCCTCTTCAAGCGCAGCGGCTTGATCGCGCACGATGGCTTGCAGACGCTGCCGGGCCTCGTCGCGTTTTTCAGGGGGAATCCACCCCAACAGGGTGTCTACGGAAGGATCCAAATTCATCAGCCGGGTCTTTGGTTTGCTTGGTTTATAAACTCAAGGGGATAGCGCTCCGGCTCGCCGCGCAATCGGCACAGGGCGTTGACCTCCTCCTTAAGCTGGATCATGCGCAACTCGCGGCCCGTAGCAACCCTGTTGAAGCGGAAAAGCTCCTCGTTTTGCCGCTTTAGGGCCACCTCCGCCAGCTTTTGCTCGGTGACATCGTGCACCATGCCAAACGAGCGGACGATTTTACCTTCGGCATTGCGTTCATGCACGCATTTTTCCACGACGTACCGGACCTCCTCTTTACGAACGACCCGGTGCTCGCACTCGTAGCTGTCGCGTCCCTCGCGCACGGAAGAGGTGTAGGCCGCGTCGAGCCTTGCGCGGTCGTCGGGATGGACCAGTTCCAGGAACGCGCCGTAGCTAGGACGGAACGTCTTCGGATCGACGCCGAAGATGCGGTAGGTTTCGCCGGACCAGACCAGATGGTTTTGGTCGACCTCGAATTCCCAGCTGCCGACCAGGGCGATTTCCTGCGCCCGGCGCAAGACGTTTTCGCTATTCCGCAGCGCATCCGTGGCCCGGCGGATTTCGTAGCGGAGGATGCGGTTGAGGCCGAAAAGGAAGACCGCGGCCGCACCAATTCCGCCCAGCACCGCCCAAAACCACAGGGGCATCGGTATTTTTTTATGGCTTCCCTGGCTGAGCCAAAAGTCGAGCCGGTTGTAGTAGAACGAGTGCTTGTCGCGCTTCCAATCGATCAGACATGCATCGATCTCGGCCAGCAACTCGGGCTGGAATCCCTTCTTGGCGGCAAAGTAGACCGGCGAGGGGGAAAACTGCACCGGGCTCCCCGCCAAACCATATGCGCCGGCTAACCGTATTCCATAGTGCTGGGGCGCCACGCCGGCAAACACGTCGCCCGACTGTATCGCCTTGAAGACCGCTTCATGCGTCAAGAATTCGACTGCTTCGTATTCGATGGTAAAATTGGCCGCCAACTCGGCGAAATTCCTGGCTTTAACATCGCTGGCCACCACGCCGATGCGCCGGCCTTCCAGCTCGTAGATGCTTTCAATCTGCTGGTCGCGGCGAACAAATACCTGCCCCCAGATCTCTGCGACCGCCGACTTGTTGAAATCCATGGATAGCGACCGTTGCGGGGTACGCGTTGCGCAAACGATCAGGTCGAGCTCGCCGCGATCCAGTTTTTCAAGCCCCTCGGTCCAATTGACCGCAACATGCTCGATCTTCCATTTGCCGCGTTTCTTGACGATCTCATCGAGCAAATCGATATAGAGACCCCGGGCCTCGCCCTGGTCATTGCAAAACGAGAGCGGTTCGAGCGGGATGATGCCGACCCGGACAACCGGTTTTTCAACCGGTTGTCCGCAAACCATCCCCGCAAAGAGGAAAAACAAACCGAATAACGCCCGCTGGATTGCCATTTTCATCCCATACCATCCATATTCGCAAGGAATACGCCTACACGGTCTATAGGATAAAATGTCCCGGTGGAAAAGATCCAACCAATTACTTGATCGATTTGCCCGACACCCCGCTAAACGCGCTTCTTGGCGGCATAATGCGTATGCAGCAGCTCATGGGATTTATGGCCCAAGGGCGCACCCAGGAACTCGGCATAAAGCTGTCCGACCTGCTGGTTGTCGTGCGACTTGCGCAGCGTTTTCCCCTCGTCCTCGGCATAGATCGCCTTGATGCGCGCCTGGCGGACGGCATCGGTGGTGACGCGCGGCTGTCCCCCGCCCCCGATGCAACCGCCGGGGCAGGTCATCACCTCGATGAAATGGTACGTGGCCTCGCCGGCGCGGATCTTTTCGACCAGCGCACGCGCGTTGGCCAGCGAGTGCGCCACCGCCACTTTCGCCGTGACGCCTTCGAGGAAGCGCCATTCCGGCAATGTGCCTTCGATCTTAATATCGGCCTCCTTGATCCCTTCGAGCCCGGCGACCGGCGCGACATGCAGGTTTTCAAACGGCAGTTGGCGGCCGGTAACGAGTTCGTAGGCGGTGCGCAACGCTGCCTCCATCACCCCGCCGGTGTTGGCGAAGATGTCGGCGGCGCCGGATCCCAATCCCAGCGGCGCATCCATTTCGGAATCCTCCAGCGCAGGGAAATCGATGCCGGCCTGGGTGATCATCCGGCCCAGTTCGCGGGTGGTGAGCACCACGTCCACATCCTGCGCCCCGCTGGAATTCATTTCCGCGCGGGCGGCCTCGAACTTCTTGGCCGTGCAGGGCATGACGGAGACCATGAACATCTCCTCCGGCTTCTTGCCGATCTTTTGCGCGTAATAGGTCTTCACGAGCGCCCCCATCATCTGCTGCGGCGACTTGCAGGTCGAAAGATTGGCCAGCATGTCGGGATAGTAGAATTCCATGAACTGGATCCATCCAGGCGAGCAGCTCGTGAACATTGGCAACGCGACCTCTTCCTTGTCGACCAACGCCTTTTTCAGGCGGGTGAGCAGCTCCGTCCCCTCCTCCATGATGGTGACATCGGCGGAAAAGTTGGTGTCGAAGACGGCATCGAAACCCATGCGGCGAAGCGCGGTGGTCATCTTTCCGGTGACGAGCGAGCCGGGCTCCATTCCGAAACATTCGCCCAGCGCCGCGCGGATGGCGGGCGCGGTCTGCACCACGACGGTCAGGTTCGGATTGTCGAGCGCCGCCCAAACCTCGGCGGTCTGGTCGCGTTCGGAGATGGCGCCTACGGGGCAGACGGCCGCGCACTGGCCGCATTGCACGCAGGTGACGGTATCGAGTCCCTTGCCGAAGGCCGGACCGATGGTTGTCTTGAACCCGCGGCTTTGCGGAAAGAGCGCGGAAACGCTTTGCGTTTGGGTGCATACGGTTACGCAACGGCGGCAGGAGATGCATTTTGCGCTGTCGCGCACGAGGCCTGCGGTGCTTTCGTCATAGCTGCGGTAGGCCTTTTCGCCTTCGTAGCGCAATTCGCGGATGCCGAGATCCCGGGCAATGCTCTGGAGTTCGCAATCCTCGTTGCGGTCGCAGGTCTTGCAGTCGCCCTCGTGTTCGGAGAGCAGCAGCTCGACCACCACCTTGCGCGCCTCGCGCACCCGGCGGTTGTTGGTGTGTATCTTCATGCCTGCGGAAACCGGCATGACGCAGGAGGCCACCAAATCCTTGACCCCGTCGATCTCGACCAGACAGACGCGGCAGGCCCCGATGGCCTGGATCTTTTCGAGATAGCAGAGCGTGGGAATGCTGACCCCCGCCTGCTTGCAGGCCTCCAGCACGGTGGTTCCTTCGGCTACGGCGAACGGTTTCCTGTCGATGGTGATGTTGATCATGGTCTGTGAATCCTCGTTAAATGCCCGTTACCAAGTGTGTATTTCCTCGCGGTAGTCGCAGCGCAGGCAGCGTTTCGCCTGCCGGATCGCGGTGGCTTCGTCCCACGGCTGCTCGACTTCGTCGAAGTTGCAGCGCCGGCGCTCCACCGGAATCAGCGGCTGCTTCTCGCGGCCGTGCATGAGCGGATCCGCATCGGGATCGAAGAAGGTGTTGTTCCGCTTCTCCTCGCGCCAGAAGGCGTTGTTCTTGCCGGTCAGGAAGAGGTCGATGCCCGCGGCCGCCTTTTCGCCGTCGGCCACCGCCTCGATGACGGACGCCGGCCCCGTGGCGACGTCGCCGCCGGCAAAGATCCATTCCACGGAGGTCTGCTTGGTGAGCGCGTCGGTGGCGAGATAGCCGTTGCGCTGGATATTCAGCGCATACCCCCCGCCCAACCCCGGCAGATCGACGCTTTGGCCGATGGCGGCGATGACTTGGTCGCACGGAACAATGAAATCGGCGGCGGCGCCTTCAACCGGGCGGCGGCGGCCGGAGCGGTCGAACGCGCCGAGCTTCATCGGCTTGCAGCGGATGCCGACCACTTTGCCCCCTTCCACCACGATCTCTTCGGGCGACGTCAGCAGTTGCAGCTTCACGCCCTCCGATTCGGCCTCTTCGATCTCTTCCTCGTAGGCGGGCATCTGCTCGCGGGTGCGGCGGTAGAGCACCGTCACGGTTTCGGCATCGAGGCGGGCGGCGGTCCGGGCGGCGTCGATCGCGGCATTTCCACCGCCGATCACGACGACATGCTTCCCGACCGGCACGGAGCCGCGGATGTTGTATTCACGCAGGAAGGTCATGGATTCGGTCACGCCTTCCGCCTCTTCGCCGGGCAGGCCGAGCTTGAGGCCGTCGGGCGCGCCGACGGCAAGGAATACGGCGTCGTAGCCTTCATCCTTCAGGCTTTGCAACGTGAAGTCGCGCCCCAGCGCCTTGTTGCATTCGATGTCGACGCCGAGCCGCTCGATCATGCGGACTTCGCGCGCCAGGATTTCGCGCGGGAGTCGGTAGGACGGGATGGTTTGCGCCATCATGCCGCCGGGCCGCGGCGCGGCTTCGAAGACCTTGGGCTTGTAGCCGAGGCGGGCGAGGAAGTAGGCGCAGGAAAGCCCGGACGGCCCCGCGCCGACGATCGCGATCTTTTTCGCGGCGTTCTTCTTGCTCTCGCGGCATTCCGGCACCTGGATGATCATCTCCTGCTCGACCATGAAGCGCTTGACGCCGCGGATGGCGAGCGGGCTGTCGAGCGACGATCGGCGGCAGTGCTCTTCGCAGGAGTGGAAGCAAATGCGGGCGCAGGCGGCGGCGAACGGGTTGCGTTCGCGGTGGAGCTTAAGCGCCTCAGCATAGCGCTTTTCGCCGACGAGCGAGACGAAGCCGGGAACATCGACCGATGCCGGACAGGCGCTTTGGCACGGGGCGCGAACCAGCCCGGCGCAGACCCCGGCGCGACACTTTTTCTCCCGGATGTGCTCCTCATACTCTTCGCGGAAGTGGCGGATGGTGGAGAGCACCGGGTTCGCGGCAGTCTTCCCGAGGCCGCAGAGCGCGGTTTCCTTGATCTGGTTGCCGAGGGTGACGAGCTTTTCGATGTCGCCCTCCTTCCCTTTTCCGTTGCAGATCCGCTCCAGTATTTCGAGCAAGCGCTTCGTTCCGACCCGGCACGGCGTGCATTTGCCGCACGATTCCTCCTGCACGAACTCGAGGAAGAAACGGGCCACATCGACCATGCAACTGTCCTCGTCCATGACGATCAGCCCGCCGGAACCCATGATGGCGCCGAGTTCGTTGAGCGATTCGTAATCCAGCGGAACGTTGAGGTGCTCCTTCGGGATGCATCCGCCAGAAGGGCCTCCGAGCTGGGCGGCCTTGAAGGGCTTTCCATCCGCGATCCCCCCGCCGATGTCGTAGATCAACTCCCCAAGGGAAATACCGATCGGAACTTCGACCAAGCCGGTGTTGTTGACCGCGCCCGCCAAGGCGAACACCTTGGTCCCCTTGCTCTTTTCCGTGCCTAGCTGAGCATACTTTCCCGCGCCTTCGGCAATGATGTAGGAGACGCTCGCGAAGGTTTCGACGTTGTTGAGCACCGTCGGTTTTCCCCATAATCCCTTGATGGCGGGGAACGGCGGACGAGGGCGCGGCTCGCCGCGGTTGCCCTCGATCGAGGTCATCAGCGCGGTCTCTTCGCCGCAGACAAACGCGCCCGAACCCATGCGGATTTCGAGATTGAAGTTGAATCCGGATCCCAGAATGTTCTCTCCCAGCAACCCGGCTTCGCGCGCTTGGTTGATCGCCTTTTGAAGGCGCTCGATGGCAATGGGGTATTCTGCACGACAGTAGACATACCCGCAATCCGCTCCGATGGCATATGCGGCGATGGCCATGCCTTCGATGACGCTGTGAGGATCGCCTTCCAGCACGCTCCGATCCATGAATGCGCCCGGATCGCCTTCGTCGGCATTGCAGACGACAATCTTGCTGCCGGTACCGGCTTCACGGGTGAACTTCCATTTCAATCCCGTCGGAAATCCGCCCCCGCCACGTCCGCGCAAGCCTGATTCGAGCACGCTGGCGACCACCTCTTCCGGCCGCATGGACGTCAAGGCCTTCCCGAGGGCTTGATATCCCTTGGCCGCGATATATTCGGTGATTTTGAGCGGATCGATGTTGCCGCAGTTTCGCAGAACAAGCTTATGTTGTCTTTTGAAGTATTCGATTTGGCTGACTTCGGCGATGGGTTTTCCCGTTGCCGCGTCTTTGTGCAACAACTCGGTGACCACCTGCCCCTTCATGATATGCTGCTCGACGATTGTTTTCGCGTCGGCGGGGGTAATCCCTTGATAAAAAACATTGTCCGGCATGATTTTGGCGACGGGCCCCGCTGCGCACGGCCCCATGCAGCCGGTCTCGACCACACTGGCCTTATGCGCCAGTTGCCCGTCAACAATGGCCTGCTTGAACGCCTTGCAAATCTCCAACGCGCCAGACGCCAGGCAACCCCCGCCCACGCAGACCAGGATTTCCCGGGTCGAGTCGTCGTGCGGTTTTGGCAGCGATGGATCGGCTCGCATGCCAAGCTTTTGGATTTCCACGGACTGGACTCTCTTCAGATCGTCGAATGACCGGATTACAATGGACATGGCTATGCTTCCTCCGTGGCGGTTTCGCAGTACTGGGCCAATATTTGCTTGATGCGGGCCGGCTTGACGCGTTGGTGGACATCGTCGTTGATCATGATGGCAGGCGCCAAACCGCACGCCCCAAAACACCGCGCCACCTCCAGCGAAAACACCTTGTCCTCCGTGGTTTCGCCCACATCGATCCTGAGTTCCTTCTTAAGCGCGTCGAGGACCTGCTTTCCTCCCCTAACGTAGCATGCCGTTCCAAGGCAAACTTTTACGATGTTTTGTCCACGTGGATTCGTGGAAAAGAAGGAATAGAAGCCCACCACCCCGGCCACTTCGCTGTACGGCTTGTCCAGTTTGCTTGCGATGTGATGCAACACCTCTTCCGGAAGATACCCAAAAATACCCTGGGCAATCTGGAGAACCGGAATCAATCCGCCCTGCTTGTACTTATACTCCTCAAGGATCGAATCCAGCATTTCAAGCTGCACCTGGATGATCGGTTCCTCGCCACAGGAACAACTAGCGCACTTTGTTGTTTCCACCATTTGTCGGCTCCTCGGGTTAAGGTTTGAAGACGCAACATACGGAAAGTCCACACTCCAAAATAGCTGCTTATTTTCAATGTTCAACACATCTGTTTCATATCGTGTTGTTTATACGAGTTATCAATTACTAGGGGTTGAATCAAACACTACTAGGAATTTACGTATTATGTGATGCTTTTGCTTATATTATCGTGGGCGTGGCCCATTGCTTAATGAAGTACACGGGGGAATTTTGTGGAATTCTTCAGGCAATAAGCTACTCGTCGTGTTGCGGAGCTGTTGATGGGTTACCATCTCAAAATAACCCGCTAATGATTGTGGACTGAAGGAGTTTTAATTTGACGATGGTCGATCCTATCCCCCGCCGAAGAACCCTCTGGTAAAACTATTAATTGCCGTTCTGCCGGAGCGACATTTCGAGTATATAGATATCGGACGGGTTCACGCCAGAAATACGCGAGGCTTGCCCAAGGGTTTCCGGTCTGATTTTTTTTAGCTTTTCGCGCGCCTCATACCGTAGGCTCTTGACAATGTCGTAGCTAAACCCAACGGGAATTGATAGGCTTTCGTATTTTTTCGACGCTTCGATCCGCTCCCGTTCGCGGTTGATGTAGCCTTCGTATTTGATTTCAATTTCAATCTGCCTCACCACGTCCTCATCATAACCGCTTCGATGGTCATGCAGGTCTAAATAGCCAATGCCCGGCCTGCGCAGCCATTGAGCTAAGGATGCTCCATCATGGTAGGTCTTCTCCAGCCGTTGTATTTCTTCCCTTATTTGATTCATTTGTGCCGTGATTTCGCCGATTTCGATCGCATCCACGATCCCCAGTTGCTTGCTTTTTTCATGCAGGCGGAAGCAGGCGTTGTCTTGCCTCAACACCAACCGATGTTCCGAGCGCGAGGTAAACATGCGATACGGCTCTTCGGTACCCTTGGTCACCAAGTCATCGATCAAGACCCCGATATAGCTCTCATCCCGCCCCAATATCAACGGCTCTTTCCCAAGCGACTTTAGCGCCGCGTTGGCACCGGCAACAAATCCCTGGCCAGCCGCTTCTTCGTAGCCGGTTGTCCCGTTTAATTGGCCCGCGAAATAGAGTCCTTCCACTCGTTTGGTCTCCAAGGTATGGAAAAGCTGGGTGGGATTGGCATAGTCATATTCTATGGCATAGCCCGGACGCAGAATCTCGGCCCGCTCGAGCCCGCGGATGGAATGGATCATCTCCATCTGCACCTCTTCCGGCAGGCTATTGGACGTCCCGTTGGGATAAAGGCGGATATTGTTCCTGCCCTCGGGCTCCACAAATACATGGTGCGCGTCACGACCGGAAAATTTGACGATTTTATCTTCGATGGATGGGCAGTAGCGTACGCCCGTGCCTTCGACCATACCGCCGTACATGGCGCTTTTCGTCAAGTTGTCGGCGATGATCTGATGTGTTTTTTCGTTCGTATGGGTCAGCCAGCACGGCAATTGGTCGGTGCCCGGCATCCAGGGGTGGAGACCAGGATGTTCCACGTGGAACAAACCAGAGGAGGCTGCAACAGAACCCCCGTTTTGTTCCACGTGGAACAATCGCCACTCCTTCCGGGCCAAACGGGAAAAGAAGGGTGGGGGATTATCACCGGGCTGTATCTCCATTTTTCCATAGTCCACCGAATCCTTATGGATGCGCGGCGGCGTTCCGGTTTTCAAACGCCCCAATTCAAATCCCAACTTTCCGAAAGACGCCGAGAGTTCTTCGGCCGATTCCTCTCCCATGCGCCCCTGTTGGATGCTCTTCATGCCGATCAAGACACGCCCCCGCAGAAAGGTACCGGTACAAACCACAACCGCGGCGGCCTGTATTTCACCGCCACCCCGGCACATAATTCCCGTCGTTTTTCCATTATTGGTTTTTATGCCAACCACCATGTCATCAAGGATGTCGAGCTGTTCCTGCATCCCGAGAACTGCTTGTATCCGTACGGGGTATAGATCCTTATCGCATTGGAGCCGATTGGATTGCACTGCCGGTCCTTTCCTTGTATTCAACATGCGGTACTGTATTCCCGTATAGTCCGCATTGCGGCCCATCTCCCCGCCGAGGGCATCGAGCTCGGAAACAATGTGGGATTTGGCGATTCCCCCGATAGACGGATTGCAGGGAAGGCGCCCAACGAGCTGCCTTTGCAAGGTCACCAATAATGTGTCTGCCCCTAGCCTGGCGGAGGCCAATGCCGCTTCATAGCCGGCATGCCCGCCGCCAATGACCACCACGTTATAAAAAGACTTATACATATATAAATTTCCGTGTTTTATTTGTTAGATGGATAGTTGCATGATGCAACTTTTTGGTCAATAACGTGTTGCACACACCTATCACCCTCATTAAACCTGCTTGTTTCGGGCGTGACTGGTGCATCGTTCAGCTTCGCTTGCGCCCTCTGCTTTTTGCCTCCTATTTTACCATTTTCCTGCGTGGTCGATTCCATATTCTGGTTGTCATATTTTGTATGGAGACTAGCATTCCGCGCAGAACGGGAGAGGTGCATGAAACTACTTTTGAGTGGGTCGACAGGATTGATTGGAACAGCCCTTCGAACCGAGTTTGAGCGGGAGGGGGATGCCGTTGTGGCGATACCCCGGACCCCTGGCGACGGTTTTGATTTTTCGGGAGCGGATGCCGTGGTCCATTTGGCGGGTGAAAGCATTGCCAATGGACGGTGGACACCTGAGAAGAAGAGACGCATTGAAGAGAGCAGGGTAGGGGGCACCTCCCGGATTTCCGAACGAATTGCTGCTGCTAAAAACAAGCCGATGGTCTTCATCACCGCATCGGCCATAGGATATTACGGGAATCGTGGCGATGAAGCGCTCACGGAAAAAAGTCCGGTCGGAAGCGGTTTTCTCAGCCAGGTTTGCAAAAAATGGGAGCATGCGACGGAGTGTGCCAAAATGGACGGAATCCGCACGGTGCATCTTCGAACCGGAATCGTTCTCTCCCCGGCTGGCGGTGCATTGAAAAAAATGTTGACCCCTTTCAGGTTCGGCGCCGGCGGAATTATGGGAAGCGGCGATCAATTCATGAGCTGGATATCCATATCCGATGTCGTGGGCATCATCCGTTTCCTTATCGCGGATGACCAGATTTCCGGGCCGGTCAACGTGGTGAGTCCAAATCCTTTAACGAACCGTGAATTCACCAAAACGTTGGGAACGGTTCTCCACCGGCCGACCGTGATGCCGCTGCCTGCCATGGCGGCGCGTCTTTTGTTCGGGGAGATGGCCGATGCGCTCCTGCTATCCAGCACCAGGGTTTTGCCCGAAAAACTAATGGCTGGCGGCTATGTTTTCCGTTATCCCGTTTTAAAACCCGCCTTGGAGCATCTCCTTTCATGAAAAATCAAAACGCTTTGGAACGCATACAGTTGGAACTCGCCGAACGGGAGAAAGGATACCGCGCCCAGGCATTGAAGCTTTTCCCCCATGTTTGCGGTAGTTGCAGTCGTGAATTTTCCGGGAAAAACCTGAAGGAGCTGACGGTCCACCACAAGGACCACAACCACCAGAACAATCCTCCAGATGGAAGTAATTGGGAATTGCTCTGCATGTATTGCCACGACCATGAGCATGAAAAGCACAAGATGAAGGGTTATGGGGGCGGTTCCAACGAGACCTTCAAATCCGCCGGGTTTTCGGCTTTAGAGGGGTTGGGCTCTTTGTTTCCAACCATTGAGAAGGATGAGCAAACCGATTAGATGCATCCTATGCCCAAAAGGTTGCGTATTGGCCCTTGGTGAAACCGGGGATTGCCATGTCCGTAAAAACATCGATGGCACGGTACGGTGTACAACGTACGGCAAACCCTGTTCGGTGAATGTCGATCCGGTTGAAAAGAAGCCCCTCTACCATTTCCTTCCGGGATCGCCCATCCTTTCGATCGCCACCGTCGGTTGCAACCTGCATTGCAAGCAGTGCCAGAATTGGTCTATCTCCCAAGCCAGCAAGGTAAATTATCTCCATCATGAGGTCTTGCCGGAAGAGGTGGCGCAACTGGCAATCAAACAGGGTTGTCCTTCCATTGCCTACACCTATACGGAACCCCTTGTTTCGTATGAGTACACCTACGATTGCTGCGAGGCGGCAGCGGCGGCGGGCTTAAAAAACGTGCTCGTGACCGCCGCTTATATCAATCCCGAACCGCTGCGCCATATATGCCGCTTCATCGATGCCGCGAATGTCGACCTCAAGGCGTTTTCCGACGGCTTTTACCGCGATGTTTGCGGTGCCCGTCTCCAACCGGTATTGAAGGCACTCGTGACGATGAAGGAGTGCGGCGTCATGCTGGAAATCACCAACCTGATCATTCCTACCCTCAACGATTCGGAAGAGGAAATACGGAATCTTTGCCTATGGGTCATTGATAACCTCGGCGCTGAAACCCCTCTCCACTTTTCGAGGTTTTTCCCCCAGCACAGGTTGCGTCATCTTCCTCCCACTCCCGAGGACGCCGTCCGGCGGGCCAGGGAAATCGCGTTGGAATGTGGCCTTTTTTTCGTCTATGTGGGAAACATGTCCGACGGGGAAGGGGAGCACACGTGGTGCAAGGGTTGCGGAACCCTCTTAATTGAACGCCACGGATACCAAATCTCAAAAAACATGCTTAAAAAAGGGAGTTGCCCTCGCTGTGGCACCCTCATTTACGGGGTTTGGAAATGACCGTCTGCTTTAAAGCGCTCTTTTTACGAACTCGGTCAGTTCTTCCGGCGAGATCCCATCGAGATCCAAGCCGCTTTCCGTAAGCTCCCGTTCGATTTTAAGGATCAGTTGGCTGAGGTATTCGTGGCTCTCTTCGGATCCCATCAGCACATCGTGCCTTTCGCCCCTGGTCAGCCGCATATGGCCATCCGCCGCATCGAAACCAACCCCAAGGAGCCTGACTATTTTCCTATGGTCGCCACTGGCCATTTTTTTCCCAAACCTGCTTGATCGCACCTACGTTAATGAGTAGCTTCCCGTACTCATTCCTGCCGAATGGTGTAATGGCAGCACAAGCGGCTCTGACCCGCTTAGTCTAGGTTCGAGTCCTAGTTCGGCAACCATCAACCCGCGCAATGCCCAACATTACAGGCATCCGCTCCCTAGCTCACCCTGATCGGCATGATGACATAAAGGAACGGAACGTTGCACTTGATCACGCCCGGACTGAGTTCATCCGAAAGCTCGAGGTAAACCTCATCGCTATCGAGGTGCTTCAGCGGAGCCATCAAAAAGGCCGGGTTGAAGGCGATGGTGATCTCCTTGCCGTTGTATTTGACCGGCACGCTTTCCCTCGATTCCCCTATTTCGGGGGATGAAGTCATCAATTCCATCCTGTTTTCCGTGATCTTTACTTTCACGGATGCGGCTTGGTCGTCGAGCATCAGCGACACGCGGCGGATAGCGGCTAAAAGCATATCCCGATCAACTGCAATGCGTTCTTCGCACTGGGATGGAATGACTTGGCGGTAGTTCGGATAGGTTCCATCGATGAGCTTGGAAATAATGAAGATGTTGCCGAACTCGAAGGCCACCTGGGTGGCAGAGGTCTTGATGATGGTTTCGCCCTCCCCCCCCAGCGTTTTGATCAATTCGTTGACGGTCTTCGTCGGAACCACGATGTCGACTTCGGCCGATTCAGGAATATCGACTTCCTGCTCCACCAGCGCTAGCCGGCGGCCATCGGTGCAGACCACGGTCAGTTTGTTGTCGCGGAACGACATCAAGGATCCGTTCAGGATGGCCCTGGATTCATCCGTGGAGGCGGCATAGGAGGTTTTCTGGAGGCTATCCCCCAGCACTCCTTGATTGATGCTGTAGCAGTAGCTCTCTTCGAATTTGGGCAGGGGAGGAAAATCGTCTTTGGATAGGCCTTCGAGTTTGCAGCTGTAGGCCCCGGAGGTGATCTCCGCCACGTCGTCGTTTCCAACGCTGATCTCCACCTGGTGGCTTGGCAGGTCCCGGCAAATGCTGAAAAACCGGCGGGCGGGCAGGGTGGTGGCGCCGTTGCGGGAAATATCGGCTTCAATGCTGGTCCTGACACTGACTTCCATGTCGGTGGTGGTGAGCGTCAGCCTTCCATTGTCTGCTTCGAGCAACACGTTGGAAAGGATGGGCAACGTGGTGCGTTGACCGACGATCGACTGCACCTTTTGCAGTGCTTCAAGAATCAGTTCCTTCTCGATGCTGAACTTCATTAACAGGCCTCCTGTACTATCTCTGTAGTGTATTTATAAATCCAGTATTAGTATTTGTCTGTGAACAATCGGAAAAAAACCTACCTATTTCCCGTAACCCCGTCACCAGTAAAAGATTAAAAACGACAATAACCCTGTTCATAACTTCGGCGCAAGTGGCTCTACCTGTTGGCAACCCCGAGTTGTTAAAGCTATCACCAAAACATCCACAGGTTTCCAACCCTCCATTAACAGTGCGCCGACCGGTGGCGTCGGCGCGAAACGAATCCAATCCAGCGGCTCTCCATCACCTTTCAAAACCCCATAAAAAAGAATAACCGTCCCGGAATGGGACGGTCATAAGCAAGCAGCTGCACCCTCACCCCTAGTTTGAAATCTTCGTGCAGTTTTTCCCCACCTTGTCCTTGAGGATTGAAAGGGTTTGCTGGAGGTTGCGGTCTTCTTTTGCCCGCTTGGAAACCTGTTCGTTGGCGTACAGAATGGTGGCATGGTTGCGGCTGAACGCCTCTCCAAGGACGGGAAACGATTGGGACGTCATGGTCCGGGCAAGATGCATGGCGATCTGCCGGGGCCAGGCGATGTCTTTAGACCGCTTCTTGCCCGTCAGGTCCGAGGGGCGCAAATCGAAGTGTTCTGCCACGGTCCGCTGAATGATCTCCACGGAAATCGTTGCTTTGGACTCCTTGTCGAGCAGGTCATGCAGCAATTCTTCGACTTTCTGTATGTCGAGTTTCTGGTTGGTGAGCGACATGAAGGTGGCCACGCGGATCAGTGCGCCTTCGAGGCTTCGGATGTTGGAGGAAACCCGTTCCGCCAGGAAGTCAAGCAACCCATGATCGATGTTCAGATGCAACAGGTCGGCTTTTTTTCGAAGAATGGCCGACCGCGTTTCCACATCGGGTTTGCCAAGTTCCGTGACAAGCCCCCATTCAAAGCGGGAGATAAGGCGCGGGGCCAGTCCCGCCATTTCACTGGGCGTCCGGTCCGAGGTCATGATGATCTGCTTGTGGCCTTCGAAGAGGGTATTGAAGGTGTGGAAAAACTCTTCCTGGAGGCGCGCTTTGCCATCGAGGAACTGGATGTCGTCGATCATCAGCATGTCGATTTTGCGGTATTTCTTGCGGAAGGCGGATACGCTGTTGTTTTGCAACGCCTCGATGTACTCGTTGGTAAAGGATTCGCAAGGAATGTAGCAGATTTTTGTGCGGGCTTTTTTTGAGGCGACATGGTTACCGATGGCCTGCATCAGGTGGGTTTTCCCCAAGCCCACTCCGCCGTAGATGAAGAGGGGGTTGTAGGTGCGGGAGGGGGAGTTGGCCGCCGCCATGGCCGCCGCGTGCGCAAACTGGTTGGACGGGCCGACAACGAACGAATCGAAGGTATAGTGGGGGTTCAGGTTGTGGGCGGGCTTCTGCTTGTACAAGCCGCCCAGTCCGGAAATCGAAAGCCCACCGTGCGATTCGGCCTCATCCGGCGCTGGCTTTGCGGAATCGAAACAGGTGGAATCCACTTCGAGCGAAATTTCCATCTCCTGCCCGCTCACCACCATCACGGCTTTGCGGATCATCGGAAAATAGTTTTCCTCAAGCCAATCCTTGTAGAAATCGTTGGCAACGGCTAGGCGCATCCGTTTTCCATCGATCGCAAGGCACTGGATCACGGCGATCCACCGGTCGTAGATGTCTCCCGACAAGATCCCCTTGAGCTGTTTGC
The DNA here is from genome assembly GCA_041740875.1 of Pontiella sp. Lineage (GTDB taxonomy): Bacteria > Verrucomicrobiota > Kiritimatiellia > Kiritimatiellales > Pontiellaceae > Pontiella. Next base: position 20,699 of record JBGSLE010000371.1, read on the forward strand.
ACGCTTCGTCCCAAATGTTGTTGCGTTGTTTTTCCATCGACGTAGATGATTCCCCTTAAAAGGCCATCGAACCTTATTGACAAGTTATTAACAGCCAGTGTTTTCCCGCTTTGAAGCGAGGGAACGAAAGGTAGAAGAAGGCGGGTGGCGGCTCAAGGGATAAGCAGGAAAAACGGCAAAAAAAAAGGCGAGCCACAAAATGTAGCGAGGGCGGACGCGCGCACCACAAGATAGCCGGGGTAATGTTGGAAAAAGGTTAGGACAAAATTGTACCACTTCCGTCCATGAACGTTGTAAGCGCACTTATCATAGGGGGTTGCGCCCAACGGATCGCATTAACAGGGTCGAACCGCCCAAAATCGGGGCACAAAACAGCGGCCGCGCCGGAAAACACAGCGGGTGCGACGCGGTGTTAAACCCGTAAAAGGCCCACTCGAAAAGGATTGCGATGGAATCGGCCGTCAGGGATAAAGATAGGAGGACGCTGGCAATAAGCGCGGCTTGCGCCCCGTTATAAAGCGAGCCCAACCGGGAGGAACACCCATGAGAAAAAAATGGATAGTCGCAATGGTTTCCATCGCCATGCCTTTGATGGCGCAGGAAACCAACAGCCCCGTCCCCTTTCGCAGCGAGCGGAGACCGATGGATCAGAATGGCGAGGAAGTTGCGAAAAGGCCTCGTTGGAATCCCGAGATGGACGAAGAATCCCGGGAAAACCGCTTGGAGCTGATGGAAAAGGCGCTGGAGCGCATGGGGGTGACGGAAGAGCAGCGCGGTCAGATCGTTGTGCTCCAACAAAGCCACCGGGAAAAGATGAAGGAAAACATGCAGCGGCTCAATGGCGCCCGCAGCAACCTTTCCCGGCTGCAAGAAAGCGGAGCCGACGCAACGGCGCTGGATGCGGCCATCCACGAAGTGTCCGAAGCCCAGGCCGAGCAATTGAAGGTACTAGTCCACAACCGCATGGAGATGGAACGCATCCTAGGCAGGGAAAAATACGCCCAATTCATGGAAAACGCGCGCATGCAGTTCCGTAGGCATGGAAGGCATGGTGGACCCGAAATGCCGCCACGGCCCGGGCTTCCGCCCCTGCCGGGCGACGAACACGAAGCGCCCCCCCTGCCGGGCGCGCACCAAGCCATTCCCCTCCCCCCAATCGAGCTATAGCTCCCTCATCCTTGCTCCAGCCGGTGGCCGTATGGGATTGCCATGCGCGCACGCTTTTGGAAGCATCCCGGCCATGAGCGAGAGGAAGATCGGCCCATTGCGGGCATGCTTGTGGCTGACGGACGAGGAAAAGCGCTACATCCTGGTGGTTTGCGCGATCCTTCTTTTCGGCATGGCGGCCCGGTATTGGCACCTTGAGCGCGAAAAAGCCGAACCCTATGCGCCACGCGGCGTGGAAAAAACGGAAGAAGCCCATGGATGACTGTATTTTTTGCAAGATAGTTGGAAAGCAAATCCCCGCAACGGTCGTTTACGAGGACGGCGATCTCCTGGCCTTCATGGATATCGGCCCCATCATCAAGGGGCATGTGCTCGTTGTCCCTAAAAAACACCACGATGCGGTGGCCGACACCCCCGACGAAACGCTGGCCAAGCTCCATGTCGTCGCCAAACGGATCGCCCTTGCCCAAATGAACGGGCTCGGCGCGGAAGGGGTCAATATCATGCAAAACAGTGGCAGGGCTTCGGGGCAGGAGGTTCCCCACATCCACGTGCATGTCATTCCGCGATACGACACCGACGGCCACCACTGGAACTGGAACGCAAAAAAATACAGCGATTTTTCGGAGATGGGCCTGTTGGCTGAAAAAATAAAGAACCAGCTTTAAAGAAGATGAAAAACCCGAACACAGACGATCTGCTCGCCGCGATACTTGAGCGCGATATCCGCTATGCAAGCGAAGCCTATATCTTTGTCCGCGAAGGGCTAGATTATACCGTGCGGCAACTCAAAAAGCCCCGCCACGTCAGCGGCCAGGAGCTGCTCGAAGGAATCCGCGAATATGCCCTCTCCGAATACGGCCCGGTCTCCAAGCGCGTCCTTTCGGAGTGGGGCATCCACCAATGCATCGACTTCGGAAACATTGTCTTCAACCTGGTCAACGAAGGCCTTCTGGGAAAAACCGCCGAAGACTCCATCGAGGACTTCTCGAACGGCTACGACTTCACCGAAGCGTTCCTTCATCCCTACCGCCCCCGGCAAGCCGCCGGGCATGGTGTGAAACAATCCGTTCCGGTCGAATAGGAACTTCGTTCAAACCGGATTTCACCGTACGGATTTGTCTATCCAACTGTCTGAAACCCGCTAGCATATGCGTCCATCGGGGGGATGCTTGACGTCGCATCCAAGCGAGGAACCATGCGAGGTTTTGGAATGGAATCACCGTGCCGTTTTGTGAAAGGGCTGTTGTTGGCAGCCTTGTTTTCCGTGGGGTTGCCCCGAGCCTACGCGCAGGAGTATGCGCCTGTGGCCGAAACGGCGGAACCCGCGCCCGAACCCGCAGCCCCGTCAGGGGAGCAGGGTGAGGCGACGCCCATCGCCAGCCAGCGCGACGCCTCGGTATCCATCGCTCCCATCCAGACCACCACAGTGCGCGACGCCGCCAAATCCGAGGTCGCCATCAACTGGGAAAACGTGACGCTCAAGGACTGCATCGAAGTCCTCTCGCGCGATTTGGGCATGGAATTCATCATCTCCCCCTCCGTCAACGTCGCCCAAGAGGTCAGCATCCGCGCCGGCGACGTCACCGCATGGGATCGGCAGCACAAGCTCGAACTCTTCGATGCGATTCTCGATACCGCCGGGGTGCAGCGCATCCAGCGCGGGCGTGTATGGGTGTTCGCCCCGTCCGACATCCGTCCGGTCGTCGAAGCCTTTGGCGACAGCAAGTTGCCCGACGGCCAGCCCGTCATCGGTGTGCTCAAGCTCGCGCACGTCACCGGAGCACAAGTCCAAGGCTTTCTCGGCTCGCTCGGCGGCAAGCCGCAGCAGGTTTTCGCCTTGGCCGGGAGCCAGACTCTCATTGTTCTGGGAACGCAGGCCTACCTGCGCCAAGTCGAGGAGCTGGTCAAGCTCATCGACCAGCCCCCCACCGTCATGGCCCACTTCATCCTCGAAAAAGCCGATTCCGAGGATGTCGCCAACGAACTGACGAACATTTTCTACCGCCAAATCGGCAGTAACGGCCAGCCGGTGCGTTTTTTCGCCGTTCCGCGGCTCAATGCCGTGGTGGCGCAAAACCTCGCGGCCGGATCCTTGCCCGATGTCGAAAAATGGGTGCGCCTGCTTGATAGCTCCGACAGCCTCAACGAGCGGGTGACCAAGGTCTACCGCATGCAGGTCATCGAGGCGGAAACGATCGGCAAAACCCTCGGCTCGCTCTATTCGGATCTCTACAAGCAGGCCCAGCTGCGCGAACGCGAGCGGGGCAAGACCGTCGGCAAAGGGCAGCAAAACGGGGGTGCCGAAGCATCGTCCAGCGCCGCCGCAAAGGCGGCGGCGAAAGCCAACGGTTCGTCCAAAACGACTGCAAAGGCTCCGGCTCCTTCCGCCCCGGCACCCGCAGCTGCTCCCGCCGGAGGCGGCGGAAACGGGGCCGAATCCCTTTCGTCTGGCAGCATGGAAGAGGAAGTCATCATCCTGGCTGACAAGGATACCAACACCCTCATCGTCAACGCCCCCGCCGACATGCACAAGGAGATCGAGCGCACCATCAAGGAACTCGACAAGTCCCGCCGCCAGGTCCTCATCGAAACCGCCATGGTGGAAGTGACCCTCGACGAAGGCACCGACCTCGGCGTCGAATGGTCCGTGCAGGGTTCGGGCGATCCCAGCCACTCCGGAGCGCAGAACAGCGGGTTGCAGTTGGCCGAAATCGCCTCCGGCGCGATTCCGCTCGCCGGCGCCACGGACGGGCTAACCTACTTCGTCACCTCCAACGACAAGAAATGGGCGCTCATCCAGGCCGCGAAGGACGACAACCGGCTCCAAGTGCTCTCCTCGCCGACCGTGCTCACCCGCGACGGCATGGAGGCCGAGGTTTCGTTCGGCAAGGAAGTGCCCGTGCGCCAGAGCAGCGTCACCGACGGCGGACGTGAAAACTTCTCGTTCGACTACCGCGACGCGAAGATCACCCTCAAGGTCACGCCCCACATCGACGACTACAACATGGTGACGCTCACCCTCGAGCAGATCATCAAACGCGTCGAGGAGGACAAGTTTGAAAACGTCAACAACGCCCCCACCTTCCGCACCCGTGAAATCCGCTCCAACCTCCAGGTCGACAACGGCCAGACCGTCATCCTCGGCGGATTGATCGAGCGTGGCGACACCAAGGCGCGCGTCGGCATCCCCTATCTCATGGACATTCCGGTTCTGGGCTACTTCTTTGGCCGCACCATCACCCGCAAGGAAGGCACCGAAATCCTGATGATCCTCACACCGCGCGTCGTTGACTCGCGCGACGAAACCGACCTGCTGACCGACGAGTTCCGCAACAAGGTGCTCGGCGCCATGAACCGCAGCAGCACCGAAATCCGCACCCTCTACAACCTACAGGAAGGCGCCCCCGAAGCGGGGAAGGCAAACTGATGGCCTACCGCCAGCTAGGAGACATCCTCGTCGCCAACGGCAGCGCCACCCGCGACGCCATCGAGGCCGCCCTGCGCAAGCAGAACGAGGGCGGCGGGCAACCGCGCCTCGGGAAAATACTGGTCGAGAACGGTTCCATCCAGCCGTGGGAGCTGGTCCGGGCGCTGGCCGAGCAATACGGCCTGCCCGTCTGCCCCCACAAGAAGCCGTCCGACCTCCTCTTTCTCGAAGAACACCTGCCGTTTCCCTTCATGGTCGAGCACCGCGTGCTTTTCCTGACCCTCGAAGAGGCCATTTGCGCCATCACCGACGACCCCTCCGACTGGTCCTCCCTCGAAGCCGCCCGGCTGCACCACGGCGCCGCGCTGCCCGTCTACCTCGTCGCCGAGGAGCAGATGGAGGAGGCGCTCGCCAAGGTACAGGCCTTCGCCGAAAACAACCTCAAAGGCATGATGGCCGAGGCCGAGGTCTTCCAGGCCGGGGAGTGGAGCGACGAAGAGGAGCACCTGCGCGACCTCGCCCTCGAAGCGCCCGTCGTCCGCATGGTCAACCTCATCATCGCCCAAGCCGTCGAAAAGCGCGCCTCCGACATCCACGTCGAGATCGGCGACTACAACCTGCGCGTCCGCTACCGCGTCGATGGCGTCCTCCACGCCGCCGAAACGATCGACAAGAAACACCACGCCGCCGTCGTTTCGCGCCTCAAGCTGCTCGCCAAGCTCGATATCGCCGAGCGCCGCATCCCCCAGGACGGGCGCATCAAGATGCAGGTCCACGGCCACGACCTCGACATGCGCGTGGCCACCACGCCGACGATCTATGGCGAAAACGTCGTCATCCGCCTCCTCAACCAGCAGCACGTCGAACTCAACTTCACCAGCCTCGGCATGCCCGCGCGCGAACAGGCGCTCTTCACCAAGATGGTCGATCAGCCGCAGGGCTTCATCCTCGTTACCGGCCCGACCGGCAGCGGCAAGACCACCACGCTCCATACCGCCTTGACCCACCTCAACTCCGACAAGGTCAAGATCATCACCATCGAGGATCCGGTCGAAATCCGCCTCCAGGGCATCAACCAGATCCAGATGAACCCGAAAATCGGCATGACCTTCGCCAACGGCCTGCGCTCCATCGTCCGCCAGGATCCCGACATCGTCATGGTCGGCGAAATCCGCGACGCCGAAACCGCCGACATCGCCATCCAGGCCTCGCTCACCGGCCACATGGTGCTGAGCACCCTGCACACCAACGACGC
>JBGSLE010000372.1:0-2926 GCA_041740875.1 Pontiella sp.
CCAGCGCACGATCAACGGCACGCGCGCCCCGCCTTCCCAGACCGTATGCTTGTCGCCCCGGTTGATCCCGTTCGCCAGGAGGCCGGCGTCGCGCGCCTGGCATTCCGGTTGCTTCGGATCGTTATCCGGAATATCGGCACCATTGTCGGCGGAGAAAACAATCAACGTCTCTTGGGCAACGCCCTCGTATTCCAGCGCTTGGATTACGCAGCCGACGGCATGGTCCAGATCGTGGATAAAGTCGCCGTAGGCGCCGCACCCGCTGGATCCGCGCATCATTTCCGACGGAACGATCGGATGGTGCGTGGCCGGCGGGGCGAAATAGAGGAAGAACGGCTCCCCGGGATTTTGCCGGTGCGTTGTCCGGATCCAATCGACCGCCTTTGCGGTCAGGAATTCGGTCGCCTGCTCGCGGCTGCGCTGCGGCGCGTCCAGCCCGACGTACTGGCCCCCGTAAAAGGATTTGGCATACGGGCTCTGCTTTTTCGAGCGCAGGCCGTAAACCCCGTCGTTCTCGATCCAGACGCGCAGCACGTCGTCGAGGTTTTGCGGCAGGCCGAAGTGGTAGTCGAACCCGAGGTCGTTCGGCCCCGGCGTGAGCTTTCCGGTAAAATCCGCCGGGGTTTTGTCGCCATAGCCCAAATGCCACTTGCCGATCTGCGCGGTGTGGTAGCCCTGCTTCTTGAGGAACGACGCCACCGTCGCGCGATCCCGCTCGACCACCAGCGGATCGAACACGTTCACCACGCCATGCGTCAGCGCGCCGCGCCAGGCGTAGCGGCCGGTCAGGAACGCATAGCGGGTCGGCGAACAGACCGAGGCTGGCGTGTTGGCATTGGTGAAGCGCATGCCCTGTTCCGCCAGCCGGTTGAGGTGCGGGGTGCGCACCAGCTCCTTCGGCGCACCGTAGGCATTGATCGCGCCCACCCCGAAATCGTCGGCAAGGATGACGACAATGTTCGGCAGGGGCTTTTTCGCCGGGGCTGCGGCCCCGGCCTGCACCACCGCCGCAACGGAGGCGAGCATTACGATTCCATTCCACTTCTTCATGTTTATTTCTCCAGTTCGATGGTGACGATTTTACCTTTGGGAACCGCCAGCCGCACCGCTCCGTTTTCCAGCGGCAGCTGCTCGCCGCGCACCTCGATAAGGTTGGCGCGCCACGCCTTGGAGACCGGCAAACCGAAGGAGAGTGTACCCTCCTGCGTTTTTCCGGTCGGATTGTAGAGGCGGAGCATCATGGAATCCCGGTCACCCGCTTTCGTGATGGACGAGAGCACCAGCGCCTCGTTGTCGATGGCATAGTGCGAGGCCGCCGTCGGCAGGTCGCCGCCGCGGTTCATGGAGATCTGCGTGGCCGCTGGCTTGGCGTTGAGCTTGTCGGCTTCGGCGTAGACCCGCCCCTCCACCCAGTCGCCGCGGTGCGGATAGATCGCATACTCGTAGTGGACGGTTTGCAGCATCTGGCTGCCGAGCGCCTCGGGAAATTCGGAGGAGACGCGCGACTCGGTGCAGATGCGGTTGCGGATGGCGCGCAGCAGGGTCAGCGCAACCGTATGGCGGTCGTCTTCCAGCAGCTGGAATTCGGTCAGGCAGTTGTTGAGCACGGCCATGCCGCGGGTGCCGTCGGTGACGTCGCAAAAGACGCCCATCGGCCGCAGCGCCATTTCCGGGTAGAATTTGCCGGCGGCGTCCGTTTCGTGGACGCTGCCCCGGCGGTCGACCGTAAAATGCCCGGCCGCATCCGAAAAATCGGTTTGGATGTCGGTCGGGATCATCAGGCGCACGCGGTGGTCCTTGGCCTTGTTGTCGATCGAGGTTTTGACCTTGAGGTGCCGGCATCCCTTGTTGAGAGTGATCCGCGAAACAATCTTGAGGTCGGCCAACCGCTCGCTGCGCTTGCCGAAGCCCTGCACCTTGACGATGCCATACTCGGCCTGTGCCGGCACCTGCATCGTGGTTTCGATGCCGATGGTGGCGCTGAGCGGGCCGTTGTCTTCCATCCAGATGCGCGAGCCGAAGCCGCGGCTGCCGATGATCTGGTTTTTGTACGGCGCATAGTAGGCCCAGTAGTCGCCCGTGTCGCCCTCGTCCTCGAACCAGTGCATGTTGGCGATGACGCGGCCCTGCTGCTTGTCGGTCAGGTTGAAGGTGCCGTCGGGATTGACCTCCACCTTGAGGAATTCGTTTTCCAGCTGGCTGGTGCCCTGCCCGATGAAGCCGCGAGCGTGCTTGCGCATTTTCGGCCACCACTCCTCTTCGCGCCAATAGGTCTGCTCGTTGACAACCTTGATGACTTTGTAGCCGCCCGCCGGGATTTCGCCGGTGTCGAGGTAGAGCTGGTGGCGGTCGACGTAGTAGGGCCACGGGCGCGCCTCGATGTCGTGGACCGGCTGCTTGTGTTCGTCGCGGGCGATTTCCTGGATGGCGAGGCGGGAGCCGTCGTTGTCGATGATGCCGAGCATCCAGCAGTTTTCGCCCTGCGGTGTATCGACCGCCACCTTGACTACCTCGCGCACCGGGCGCGGCTGCGGGTTGTGCAGCAGGAGCAGCGTGTCGATCTGGCCGTAGGCGGAAAGATCGAGGCGCTTGAGCAGGCCGGCGATGCAATCCTCATAGATGGTTTCGCCGATTTCCAGCGCCTGGTTCAGGCGGTAGAGGTTGTCCACCACGGTCTTGTCCTGCGTGACCCCGTTGATGGAATCGTGCGGATGCGCCTTGAGCAGGTAGTTCCAGCCCTTGGCAATGAAGGACGACGGATAGGGTTCGCCCAGCACCGCCAGCGCGGTCGCCAGCGGCTCCATGCGGCGGATGAAGACGTTCTCCACCTGCTTGTTCAGCTGCTTGATGTGGATGCGCGTCGCCAGCGCGTTGGCCGACGCGTGGCTGGGTTCGCCATCGCGCAACTCGCCATGCACCACCGGCA
>JBGSLE010000373.1:0-6890 GCA_041740875.1 Pontiella sp.
GCCCGCCTCCAGCACGAAAATGCCGCTGGCCCTCCGGCGCGCGCCGGACACCCTCGCGGGCTGGCGCGGTCCCGCGCGCGACTTCAATTATATGGCCGAAGTGCAACCCGTTTGGGATCGGCACTGCCTGCCCTGCCATGATTTCGGCAAGAAAGGGGCCAAAGCGCTGGTGCTGGCCGGCGATAGAAACGCGGCGTTCAACATGTCCTACACGGCGCTCTGGAAAAGCAAGCAGCTGAAGGTCGTCGGCGGCGGCCCCGCCGAAATCCAGCAACCGTACAGCTGGGGTTCCCACGCATCCCCCCTCGTCCGCATGCTGCGGAACGGGCATCACAAGGTAAAATTGCCGGACGAGGATTTCGACCGCATCGTCACGTGGATCGACCTCAACGCCCCGTACTATCCGCTCTACGAAAGCAACTTCCCCGACAACGACTACGGGCGTTCGCCCCTGACGCCGGCACAGGGCAAAACACTCAAGCAGTTAAAGATCAGCGATCTGGAGATTTGTTTCGACCGGCCCGAAAAAAGTCCCTGCCTGGAGGCCTTGAAAGGCGATCCGGTGCAATACGAGGCCGTCCTTGCCATCATCCGCGCAGGCCAGGCCGCGCTTGAAAAATCCCCGCGTCCCGACACGCCAGGCTTTGTACCAAGCGCCGCAGACCAGGCGCGGCTCGCCAAATACGAGCAACGCCGAAAGCTGGAAATGGAAAGCCGCGCGGCTATCCGCAACGGAAACACCTTTTTTGAACCCAAGCTGCCCTGTCCCGAAAAACCAGAGGCCAATACCACCAAGCAGCCAAAGAAGAAAAAATAGGTGCGGGCAACCGCTCAGGGAATGGGCCGGACCGCTGGTTGGCCGGGGGCGATGTCGATTTCGAAATCCTTGATGCCGTTGGAGCCGCGGACGGTGGCGGTGACCGGTCCGGATACCGTCAGGTCGAACGCCACGGCCGACGCGGCGGGCGATCCTTGGATGACCGCAAACGTGCCGCTGGCGTCGGTTTTCCCTTTGGCGTTGGCGAAGGCGGCCGGGTCGGCGGCGTCGAATTTCACGATGCGCGCGCCGGAACCGGCGGGAATGCGCACCACGAGGGCGACGAGGTCGGGCGGTTCGGCGGTGGCCGATTCGAACGAAAGCCGGACCACCAATCCTTCATCGACGGATTGGACAGACGGCGGCAGGAGCCGCAAGGTTTCCGGCTCCGCGACGATTGAGGTCGGCGGGGGGGCGGGTTTGGGATCGGTTTTCGCGGCGGCGGCCTGGCGCGAAAAATCGCCGGTCTTGTAAAAATCGAGTTCGGTGGTGGCCTTGGCCAAATCGGCGCGGGCGGCGGCCAGCTCCGCGCGTAGCTGCCCGTTTTCCAGGGACAGTTCGCCGAGCGCGTTTTTCATGCGCGACTGGCCGCGCCAAAGCAGGATGAATGCGGCGGCGATGCCCAGCCAAAGGACGGTTTTTTTTGCTTTTTCCATGGCCGGAATATGGCCTTGCCGCCAGGCAAGGTCAAGTGCGCCGGCGCGGCATAGGCGGTAAAGATTATGATAATAATCGACATTGGCGGAGGACGTTTCTATGGTGTTGCGAAATCAAACGTTAGGATGTGGACCCATGCATAAAATGTTCTATTTGCTTCCCGCCGCCTGCCTGCTTTCCGCTTGCGGGCGCAACGAACCGGAAACCTACGAAGTGCCGAAGCAACCGGCGCCCGTCGCCGCCCCGGCGCAACCAATGGGATCGGAGGCCGACATGGCGGCGATCCAGTCCGCGCACGCGGCGATGGCGGCCCACGCCCCGGCCACGGCCTTTACCGCCACGCTGCCGGAAGGATGGACCGAGGTTCCGGGTTCGGGCATGCGCAAGGCCAGCTACACCATCGCCGGAACCGCGATCGATTTCTACCTCATCTCGCTGGCCATGGGCGACGTGCCGAGCAACGTCAACCGCTGGCGCGGCCAGGTTGGCCTTCCGCCCGCATCGCCGGAGGAAATCGACGCGGCGGTGCAGTCGTTCGACGCCGGCGGCCACGGCGTGAAATACATCGAGATCTACAATGAAGAGGGCGGCAAGGGGATCATCGCGGCGATCATCGATCTTGCCCCGCAATTCTGGTACTTCACCGCCAAGGGCACCAACGAGGAACTCAAGGCCCACGCCGCCGACATCCGCGCCTTCCTCGAATCCATGAAGATTAATTGAATGGATATCTGCGGGAACGGTCACTGGAAGCCATGGAGCGTGCGCCGATGAAGAAGATCCTCGATTTTTTCCTTTCGCTAAAGCTGACCGTCGTGCTGCTTTCGCTCTCGATGGTGCTGGTGTTCGCAGGAACGCTGGCGCAGGTCGACAAGGGGATTTGGACGGTGATGGACCAGTATTTCCGCTGCTTCATCGCGATGATCGACCTGCCGGTCTTTTTCCCGCGCTCATGGGATGTTCCGGCGATCCGCATCCCGTTCCCCGGCGGTTTCCTGATCGGTACGCTGCTGGTGATCAACCTCGTTACCGTCCATGCCTCCAGCTTCAAGATCCAGACGCGCGGCGGGCGGATGGTGGCGGGGATCGCCCTGTTGGTGCTGGGCGTGCTGGTGACCGTCGGCGTGATGTTCGGCTGGGGCACGGCCCCGGTGGCGGCGACGGATAGCGATGCGTTTTGGCGCGTCTTTCTGCGCCTGGGGCGCGGCACCCTGGCGGCGGTGGTGCTCTATGGCGCCTGCGTTTTGCTCTACCGCAAGCGCGCGGGCATGGTGCTGCTGCATGCCGGCATCCTCTTCCTGCTCGTCGGCGAATTCGTCACCGCGCTCCACGCCGTCGAAGCCACCATGACCATCAAGGAGGGTGAAACCGTCAACTTCATCGACCACTCCCAGCAGATGGAGCTCTCCTTCACCGAAACCTCGCGCGCCGACGTCGAACGGGTGACGGTCGTGCCCCACGGCAAGCTTTCCGCAGGCGCGCGCATGGCGCCCGGCGATCTGCCGTTCGACATTCTGGTCCACCGCTACATGGTCAACTCCAACCGGCCCCAGCCGATGCAGGGAATGCCGGAAAACCTGCTGAAGGAGTATCCGCGCTATCAAGGCTATGGCGAGCGTCTCTACGTCGCCGAACAGCCCGAGGTGAGCGGGGCCACCGGCGCGCGCAACGCCCCGGCGGTGGATGTGGAGCTTTTCGACCGCGCCTCCGGCGCTTCGCTGGGCCGCTACATCCTCTCGCTCTGGTTCTACCCCAACTTTGTCAACCGCGCGTGGGAGATGCCGACGCGCATCTCGGCCGGCGGGCGCGACTACGAGCTCTACCTGCGTTTCCGCCGCGAATACCTCCGCTCCGAAAGCGGCAGCCCCTTTTCCGTCCAGTTGCTCGACTTCGTCCACGAAAAGTATGAAGGCACCCAGATGCCCAAGGATTTCGCCAGCCAGATCCGGCTCATCAACGACGGCGACGGCGTCGACCGCGAGCTGCGCATCTGGATGAATAACCCGCTGCGCTACGCCCGCCGCACCTTCTACCAGTCCGGCTTCCTGCCCGACGACTCAGGAACGGTTTTGCAGGTGGTGCGCAACGACACCTGGATGATCCCGTACCTCGCCTGCATGATCGTCTTCGTCGGCATGGCGGCGCAGTTTGGCCAATCGTTCGGCCGCTACCTCCGGAGGGATGCGTGAAAATGAAGCTGCTCCATCTGTTGCTCGTCCTGCTCGCCGCATGGTTTTTCCTCGCCGGCGTCCGGCCGGCGAACGTGGACGAAGCCGATTTCCAGATCGAAGCCTTCGGCCTGCTGCCGGTAAAATACGAGGGGCGCAAAAAGCCGATCGACACGCTGGCGCGCAACCTCCTCACCGTCCTCTCCGACAAGCAGTCCGTCCGCCTGGAGGACGGCCAGCGGGTCACCGCGACCGAGTGGCTGCTCGACAATGTGTCCGGCAAGCCCGAAGCGCTCGACTATCCGGTCTTCCGCATCGAAAACCTGGACGTGCTCACCAGCCTCGGCCTCAAGGAGCGCAAGCGCTTCCGCTACTCCTACCGCGAAGTCATGCCCCGTTTCTCCGAGCTTGACGCGGCCTACCGCGCCGCCTTCCGCAAGGCGGAAAAGCAGCGCGACATTTTCGACAAGCAGGTCATCAAGACCGCCAACAAGTTTTACCTCTACCAGAACATCATGGCCGCCTTCGAGGATCCCTCCGCCATCCCGCAGGAGCAGCTGCTCGCCACCGCCCAGCGCTATAGGCAGCTGGAGGAAATGTCGATCCCGCTCGCCATCCCGCCGAATGCCGGCAACAACCGCTGGCGGGCGCTGATGAGTTCGCTGCTCGCCAACCATCCCGCCATGGTGACGATGAACCACGCCGGTACGCCCGACCCGCTGGCGGTGCGCTTCGGCGTCCTGCTGGCCGCCTACCGCAACGGCGACGCCGCCCTGTTCAACACTACGCTCGGCGACTACGTGGCCAACGTGCAATCCGAAAGCCCGCAGTCGCTTGAAAAGCTCTCCTTCGAGGTCTTCTACAACCGCCTCGGCGCGTTCATGAAATCGGCCCAGCTCTACCTGCTTGTCTTCGTGCTCAGCCTCTTCGGCTGGCTGCTGCGCAAGGACGGCTGGCTCGACGCCGCGCGCACGCTGATGGTCTTCGCCTTCATCCCGCACACCTTCGCCCTCGTTGCGCGCGTCTTCCTCTCCGGCTACCCGCCGGTCACGAACCTCTACTCCTCCGCCATCTTCATCGGCTGGGCGGCGGTGGCGGCGGGCATCGTGATGGAGCTGGGCTTCCGGAAAAAATCGGCCGGGCTCGGCAACCTCGTCGGCGGCATCGCCGGCTTCCTTACGCTGCTGATCGCCCACTTCCTCGCGGGCGACGGCGACACGCTCGAACAGATGCGCGCCGTGCTCGACACCCGCTTCTGGCTCGCCACCCACGTCATCACCATCACCCTCGGCTACATGGCCACCTTCGTCGCTGGCACCATCGGCGTCTTCTACATCTTCGCCGGGCTCTTCACCCGCCGCCTCGATGCCGAAACCGAGGACGGCATGTACCGCATGATGTATGGCTCCACCTGCTTCGCGCTGCTGCTCAGCTTTGTCGGCACCGTGTTGGGAGGGCTCTGGGCCGACGATTCCTGGGGCCGCTTCTGGGGCTGGGACCCCAAGGAAAACGGCGCGCTGCTGATCGTCATCTGGAACGCCATCACGCTCCACGCCCGCTACGGGAAAATGGTCAAGCACCGCGGGTTCGCGGTCATGGCGGTGGCGGGAAACATCGTAACGGCGTGGTCGTGGTTCGGCGTCAACCAGCTCAGCGTCGGCCTGCACTCCTACGGCTTCACCCAGTCCGCCACCTTCTGGCTGCTCGTCTTCGTTTGCACCCAGCTCGCCGTCCTTGCCTTCGGCCTCGTCCCGCCTGCACGGTGGAAAAGCGGTGCCACGCAGTAGACGCCAAGCCGGACAAAATCGGTTGCAACGCGCGGGCGGACGGGTAGCATCGCCGCCCATTAACCGAAACGAAACGGCGGAGAATTCCCGATGAAGGATTTGCAGGGCAAGAAGGCGTTCATTTGTGACATGGACGGCGTGATCTACCACGGCAACCACCTGCTGCCGGGCGTGTTGCAATTCGTGGAATGGCTCCAGCGCGAAGACAAGCGCTTCCTCTTCCTCACCAACAGCAGTGCTCGCACGCTGCGCGAATTGAGCCAAAAGCTCGCGCGCATGGGGTTGGCGGTGGACGAAAGCCATTTCTACACCAGCGCCCGCGCGACCGCCACCTTCCTCGCCAGCCAGCAGCCGAACGGTTCGGCCTATGTCATCGGCGACGCCGGCATCATCAACGCGCTATACGACGTGGGCTATTCGGTCAACGACACCAACCCCGACTATGTGGTGGTCAGCGAAAGCGCCAACTATGACTATGCCAGCATCTGCCACGCGACCAAGCTGGTCAACGGCGGCGCCAAGCTCATCGGCACCAATCCCGACCTGACGGGGCCGGTCGAGGGCGGAACCATCGTTCCCGCCACCGGCGCGCTGCTGGCACCGATCGAGCTGGCGACGGGGTGCAAGGCCTACTATGTCGGCAAGCCGAACCCGCTGATGATGCGCCACGCGCTCAAGAAGCTGGGTTGCCAGCGCGAGGAGACCGCCATCGTCGGCGACCGCATGGATACGGACATCATCGCCGGCGTCGAAGCCGAAATCACAACCGTGCTGGTGCTCAGCGGGGTGACCAAGCGGGGAGACATCGGCCGCTTCGCCTACCGTCCCGACTACATCCTCGACGGCGTCGGCGACATCGTGCCCTGATCCGTCCCGGCAATCGCGGGGCGGTCTTCGGGATTGTTCCGGAACGGTTCGATCTTCATCGGGCCGTGGCCGGCCCCGAGGTTGGCAGGCGATTTGAGGCATTGGTTCAGGAACGTCTTGGCGGTGGCGACGGCATCGGGCATTTCCTGTCCGAGCGCGAGGGCTGCGGCAATGGCCGATGCGAGGATGCAGCCGGTTCCATGGGTGGCGCGGCTTTCGATGCGCGGGCTCGATAGCCAGAGCGACCGGACGCCGTCCGTCCAATAGTCGCGGCATTCGCCGCCTTCGCCATGGCCTCCCTTGACCAGCACCGACTTGACGCCGAGTTCCAGGAGGTGTGCGGCGGCCTGCTCGATCGTTTTGAAATCCGCCCCCAGAAGGATCTTTGCTTCCGGCAGGTTGGGCGTAAGGAGGTCGACGCGGGGGAGCAGGCCGTGGATCAGGAGGTCGAGGGCTGCCGGTTCGAGCAGGTCGGTGCCGGAGGTCGATTTGAGCACGGGGTCGCACACCAGCAGGGGGAAGGGGGCGTGGAGGGCGGCGAGGAACTCCACCAGGATTCCGCAGTTTGCCGCACTGCCGAGCATGCCGGTCTTG
>JBGSLE010000374.1:0-6067 GCA_041740875.1 Pontiella sp.
GGTACCCTATGAAACGCTCGACCTGCCCATCGGCCTCTCCGCCACCGACCGCTTCGTGACCGCGCTCGCGGACGCCGCGAAGGTGCCCGTCCCCGCCTCGTTCGTCGCCGAACGCGGACGCCTCGTCGATGTCATCGCCGACATGTCGCAGTACCTCCACGGCAAGCGCGTCGCGCTCTTCGGCGACCCCGACCAGCTCATTTCGATGACCGAGTTCCTGCTCGACCTCGACATGGTGCCCGCGCACATCGTTTCGGGAACGCCCGGCAAAAAATTCACCGCCCGGATCATGGAGCTGTGCAAGGACAAGGCCCCGAACGTCAACGTCCGCAACGGCGAGCGCGCCGACCTCTTCCTGCTCCACCAGTGGATCAAGAACGAGCCGGTCGACCTGCTCATCGGCAACACCTACGGCAAGTACATCGCCCGCGACGAAGACCTTCCGTTCGTGCGCTTCGGCTTCCCGATCCTCGACCGCATCGGCCACAGCTACTTCCCGACCGCCGGCTACACCGGCGGCATCCGCCTCCTCGAAAAAATCCTCGGTGTCTTCCTCGACAAGATCGACCGCGACGCCGAAGAGAGCAAGTTCGAGCTGGTGATGTAGCCGAAATGACCCGTGACGATTGAGGCGTGATGGTCACGTCTCACGCCTCAATCGTCACTGTTCGCCACAAACCGAACAAAACCACTGGAGATGCCATGACCGCCACCTGCACCGATTACAAAACCTACTTCACCGAAGGCGACCAATACCTCAAGACCGCGCGCGGCGGCGTCAAGCGCCCCGCCGTCTTCAACACGGAAATCCTCTACAACCTGCTCGGTCTCGCCATCGAAAAACACATCATGGCCGCGCTCATGGCCAAGGGGAAACTGGCCGACAACCACACCTTCACCGACCTCATCGACGCCACCCGCCAGATCGGGGAAATCGATCTGGAAACCGCCACGCAGCTGCGCCGCTTCGAGTCCTACCAAAACATTTGCCCCGTCTTCGCCGGCTACCACCGCGCCGCGCTGCCCGCCGACGCCGTCCCCGACATGATCGCCACCGCCGCCGCCGTCCAGGCCTGGGCGCAGCGAATGATTTCTGCGTGAATATAACACCAAGTCACGAAGGGTACAAAGATCACCAATCTTCGCGATCTTGGTGTCTTCGTGTTTAATCAATTCGGATGAGATATGTCAGAAGCAAAACCGCTCGGAAAAATAACCGCCATTCTCGCCGACCTCGGGCTGGAGGTCACCTACGCCTACGACGACCTCGTCTTCGTGCAGCACTCCGCCTTCCTGCTTCAATTCACCGACGAGCCCGCCACGCTCAAGCTCTTCATCAATGCCGACTGCGATCCCGCCGAGGCCAACTCCGTCGCGTCCGACATCGTCCTCGCCTTCGACCGCGCCGCCTTTACCATCGAGCCCACCGGCCGCTACACCCTCGCCCAAAACGACGGCCAAACCCTCACGCTCGAATTCGCGTAGCCGTTCACCGCAAAAGGTAGGGCTCGACCGCCCGAGTGAGGCCACGTTGCCGTGACCAACTCGGCTCACGTGGCGGGCGAGCCGCTCACCACACATGCCCATTGCACGCGTTGCCTTTTCCCGGTTTCACGGAACAACCCTGTCCTCTCATCTACCGACAAATCGTGCGGCGGAACCTTGGAAGCGGAAATAAATGTCGGAATTCCGTGCAAGGTGTTGTTTTGCGAGGGGTTGCGGAAAAGCCCTTCCCGCACACCAACACCACCCGACATTTATTTCCGAACGGTCTCCTCCCTTCACGCCTCAGGGATCACGGATCACGCCACTCCTTAACACCTAACACCTAACCACTTAACACTGCACCGCGCGCCGCCCGGCGCGCGGTGGCACACCTGGTGCAATAGGGGCGGCAACCTTTTTGGAAAGCAACCATGGCCAACGAACCGATCAACCTGCTCGAAAAGCGCAAGCGCCAAGTCCACGAAGGTGGCGAGTTTGCGATGGAGGCGGAAAAGCAGAGCCTCGCCGGCTCGGTGAGCCAGCGCTCGTGCAGCTTTTGCGGATCGCGCGTGGTGCTCTATCCGATCGCCGACGCGATCCACGTCGTCCACGGGCCGATCGGCTGCGCGTCGTACACCTGGGATATCCGCGGCGCGCTCTCCTCCGGCCCCGAACTGCACCGCCTGAGTTTTTCGACCGACATGAACGAGCGCGATGTCATCTACGGCGGGGCGGACAAGCTCTACCACGCCTTGATCGAGCTGATCGACGAATACGCGCCCAAGGCCGCCTTCGTCTACGCCACCTGCATCATCGGCGTCATCGGCGACGACGTCGAAGCTGTCTGCCGGAAGGTGCAGGCCGAAAAGGGCATCCCCGTCATCGCGGTCGATTCCGAAGGCTTCAAGGGTTCGAAGAAGGAGGGCTACAAGGCGGCCTGCAACGCGCTCTTCAAGATCATCGGCGAAGACGACGTCAAGGAGAAGATCCCGCAGAGCATCAACATACTCGGCGACTTCAACCTCGCGGGCGAACTGTGGATCATCAAGGACTATTACGAACGCATGGGCGTGAGCGTCGTCTGCTCGGTTTCGGGTGACGGCCGGGTGGACGACATCCGCAAGGCGGGCCGCGCCCAGCTCAACATCGTGCAGTGCTCCGGCTCGGTGATGAACCTCGCCAAGATGCTGGAGCACGAGTATGGCACGCCGATCTCGCGCGCCTCCTATTTCGGCATCGAAGACATGTCGAAGGCGCTCTACGACGTGGCCGACTTTTTCGACGACGACGAAATGCGCGCCGCCGCGCGCCGCGTGGTCAAGGAGGAAGTGGCCAAGCTCCTCCCGCAGCTCGCGCCCTACCGGAAGGACCTGAAAGGGAAAAAGGCTGCGGTCTACACCGGCGGCGCCTTCAAGGTCTTTTCACTGGTGCGCTCGCTGCGCACACTGGGCATGGAGGTGGTGGTGGCCGGATCGCAGACCGGCACGGTGGAAGACTACAAGCTGCTCACTGAACTCTGCGATCCGGGCACCGTCATCCTCGACGACACCAATCCGCTCGAACTCGCCAAGTTCGTCAAGGAGAAGGATGTCGACCTCTTTATCGGCGGCGTCAAGGAGCGCCCCATCGCCTACAAGCTCGGCGTCGGCTTCTGCGACCACAACCACGAGCGCAAGGAGGCGCTGGCCGGCTTCGTCGGCATGCTCAACTTTGCCAAGGAGGTCCACGCCTCCGTCATGAGCCCCGTCTGGCAGTTCGCCCCGCGGCGCGCGGGACGCGCCTCGGGGAAACACGAAGCACTAAACCCGAAATCCTAAACAATGAAAAAATGCTTAAAACTGAAACCTTCCCGTTTTGAATTTTCCAGTTTGGTTTTGGGGATTTGTTTCGGATTTAGGATTTCGAAATTCGGATTTAAAAAATGAAATCGGCAATCGGGAACTGAACCATGGAAATTAACCACAAAGACACAAAGAACACCAAAGTAGGATGCATCAATCCCTTAGAGACCTTCGTGCCTTCGTGTTTAAGAAAGATGCTGATATGAGCACGCTGACCGGGAAGCATTTTACGGCGACGCGCAACGCGTGCAAGCTGTGCGCCCCGCTCGGCGCGTGCCTGGCGTTCCGCGGGATCGAAGGCTGCCTGCCGTTCCTCCACGGATCGCAGGGCTGCGCCACCTACATCCGCCGCTACATGATCAGCCACTTCCGCGAGCCGATGGACATCGCCTCCTCGAACTTTGGCGAGGATAGCGTGGTCTTCGGCGGGCGCCGCAACCTGTTCGAGGGGCTGAAGCATGTGATCGAGGGCTACCACCCGCAGGTGATCGGCATCGCCACGACCTGCCTGGCCGAAACCATCGGCGACGACGTCCGCATGTACGTCAAGGAGTTCATCGCCAGCGAGCGCAAGCAGACGGCGCTGCCGTATATCCTGCACGCTTCGACCCCGAGCTATGCCGGATCGCACGCCGACGGCTACCATTGGGCCGTGCGCGCCATCGTCGACCAATTGGCGGTCGATGGCCCCAATGAAAAATTCATCGGCCTCTTCCCCAACATGGTATCGCCCGCCGACCTGCGCCACCTGCGCGAAATCCTGACCGACTTCGGCATGGACTTTGCCATCGTGCCCGACTACGCCGATCCGCTCGATGGCCCGGTATGGGGCGACTACCACCGCATTCCGTTCGGCGGCACCCCGGTGCGCGAGATCGCCAAGCTTGGCCGCGCCTCGGCGGTGATCGAGCTGGCCTCGACCATCTCCGACAAGCAGTCCGCCGCCACCCTGCTCGACGAACGTTTTTCCACCGCCGTCTTCCGCGTCGGACTACCGATCGGCATCCGCCAGACCGACGCCTTCTTCAAGGTGCTCGAACAGATCACCGGCCGGCCAACCCCGGAGCGGCACGCCGCCGAACGCGGGCGGCTGATCGACGCCTACGTCGACGGCCACAAGTATCTCTTCGGCCAGAAGGTGGCGATTTTCGGCGAGGAGGATTTTGTTGTCGGCATGGCCGCCTTCTGCGCCGAGATCGGCCTCAAGCCCGTCCTCTGCGCCTCCGGTGGAAAAAGCGGCAAGCTACGCGAATGCATCCTCGCCGCCGCGCCCGAAATCGACCCCGCCATCCTCATCCTCGAAAACGCCGACTTCGCCGAAATCGAGGAACTCGTCCTGCCACAAGAACCCGACCTGTTGATTGGCAACAGCAAGGGCTTCCCCCTCAGCCGCAAAGCCGGCGCCCCGCTGATCCGGGTCGGATTCCCTATCCATGACCGGATCAGCGGGCCTCGTTCCCTCCATCTGGGATACCGGGGGGCACAGCGGCTTTTCGATACGATTTGCGACACGCTCATGGAGATCAAGCAGGAGAGCAACGACATTGGATACACCTATATTTGAGGCACTAGGCAAGAGGCATTAGGCACTAGGAAAAAGGCAGAAGGCAGAAGGCAATAGGCGATGGGAGATACACATGAAAAGTTCAGTCGCATCAAAGCATTTCACTAGTGCCTATTGCCTCGTGCCTTATCCCTCACCTCAAGGAGACTCGCTATGACATTGGATTTTTCAAAACACCCCTGCTTCAACCCTGCCGTCAAAGGCAAACTCGGCCGCGTACACTTGCCGGTGGCGCCGAAGTGCAATATCCAGTGCAACTATTGCAACCGCAAGTATGACTGCGTCAACGAAAGCCGCCCCGGCGTGACCAGCAACATCCTCTCGCCCGGCCAGGCCGCCTTCTACGTCAACGAACTGGTCGAAGCGGGCAAGCCGATTTCGGTGGTCGGCATCGCCGGCCCCGGCGACCCCTTCGCCAATCCGGAACAGACCATGGAGACGTTGCGGCTCATCCGCAAGCGCCACCCCGGCATGCTGCTGTGCGTCTCGACCAACGGGCTGGCCATCGGCCCCTACATCGCCGAACTCGCCGAACTAAAGGTCAGCCACATCACCATCACGATGAACACGATCGACCCGCAGGTCGGCGCGGAAATGTACAGCTGGGTGCGCGAGGACAAAAAACCGCTGCGCGGGACCGAGGCCGCCGAACTCCTGCTCCGGCGGCAGATCCAGGCGATCAAAGCCATCAAGGCCCACGGCATCGTGCTCAAGATCAACACCATCCTCGTACCCGGCGTGAACGACCACCACATCGGCGTCGTCGCCGAATTCGCCAAGGCCGAAGGCGCCGACCTGCACAACATTATCCCGATGTGCCCGGTCGAGGGCACGTTGTTCGAGACGATCGAAGAACCCACGCCCGCGATGGTCCACGCCGCGCGCGACATTGCCGGGAAGCATCTGCCGCAAATGACCCACTGCCAGCGCTGCCGCGCCGACGCCTGCGGCCTGCTGGCGGAAGGCACCACGCAGGAGACCTTGAAGATGATCGAAAAAGCCGCCAACGCCCCGATCTTCCCCGACCAGAAAAGGCCCTATGTCGCCGTCGCCTCGCGCGAAGGCGTCTTGGTCAACCAGCACCTGGGCGAAGCCGAGCTGCTCACGGTCTACCGCGAGGCCGACGGCGAATCCGTCGAGGTCGAAACGCGCGTCACCCCCTACCCCGGCGGCGGCG
>JBGSLE010000375.1:0-8161 GCA_041740875.1 Pontiella sp.
GCGCAACCTAGCCGGATGCTGGCCGGACATGATGCTCGCGCGGGTGGGCGAGCAGAGCGGGCTGGCGGCATACGCATCCGTAAAGCGCATCCCCTCCTGCGCCAGCCGGTCGAGGTGCGGTGTTTCATAATACGACGATCCATACGTCGAGCTGTCCGCCCAACCCATGTCGTCGGCTAGGATCAGGATCACGTTGGGACGCCCCTGCGGCGCGGCCGCGGCAAAGCCGCTTGCCGCCACCATTGCCGCGATGGCACACGCAACCCATCTCCTACCGAAACTCTTGGATTTCATTTTCCCGTTATCCTTCAGCCCATCACCGCACTGGCAAAAGCAAAATCCCGGGGTGGTACCCCGGGACTTGCACGCATGGTTTGTCCGACGCTATTCGAGCACGATCCGGAAGAAGGCGTTGACCTCCGATACCGATCCCGTGAAGCTCAAGAAGCTGCCGTTGCCTAAGATATTTGTTTGCACCGGCGTCCACGGCATATAGACGAGATCCGTGGTGGTCTCCACGCCGTAGTGCGCCCCGTTTACGCTCTCCCAGCCCAGCACCAAGCTGGTGTTGCCCGGCAACAGTTGGAAGGAGACCTCTCCAATGTACACCGGCTCATCGCCTATCCTGATGAGCCCGGCGCCCGAGTAGGTTCCGCTGGCGTTCAATGCGGCAAGCTGCGTTGCGCTGTAGGTGCCATCGTCCAGCCAGGTGCTTCCACCGTTCAGCGAAAGGGCTCCGACCTGCTGCGTGCCTTCGAAGTCGAGGACCAGCGCCGCACTCGTTCCCAAAGCTAGGGTCGCATTGGTGCCAAGGGTAGCAGCGCCGTTAAGCACCAGCGTGGCGTCGTCGGACACCGCAATCCCGCTGGAGCCGGCAAACGCCCCGTTTTTCCCTACCAGCGTGCCGCCGGAAACCGTGGTCGCGCCGCTGTAGGTGTTCGTGCCGGATAGTATCCACTTGCCGCCGCCACTCTTGGCAATGGCGACCGAGGCGGTGTTGCTGGCGTTGTTGATGATCACACCCTGGATCTCGTTGTCCGCCATGCTGGAACCGGCCAGGGTCAGGGTGCGCGTGATCGCCGTGCTCTGCGTGGAATTAACGTTGAAGTTGGCGTTGCTGAAGACCAGCTTGCCCGCGCCGGACGCGTCGATCGTTCCATTCCCGACTTGCTCCACAGCGGCACCGATACCGATCGCGACTTGACGGCTGATCACCACGTCTTCGCTGCCGCTGTACTTCAACGTTCCGCTGAGTTCCCCCTGGCCGAGCTTGATCCGGTTCCCGGTGGCTCCGATGGCCGCCGCACTGGTGAATTCCATGAGGCCGCTCTCGGCGTCGACGTTGCCGGAATGGACCATCGTCCCTTCGAGCAGCAGCGTGCCGGTGCGGACGCTGACCGATCCCGCACTCCCAAGATGGTTGATCTGGCCGAGGATCCGGACCGTGCCGCTGCCGCGGAATGTGATGGACTGGTTGGAGGCATCTTTATGTTTCCGGATCGTCGTGTATTGCCCGAAAGTCGCGGTGTTGGCTGAATTGTTGTTGAACGTGACCGTCTGCCCCGTGGTGGCGTTTCCCAGCTCAAAAACAGCCCGGACGGTGGCGTCCTGCCCTTCGAGGGTGAGCGCGCCTGAGCCGCTGTCCAATATGCTGGATGCCGCGGCGAGCCTGAATACCCTGGGCAACGTATCGACGAGCGAAATGTTCACGTTGCCGGTCTGGGCCGCCGTAAGGTAAAGCCGCACGCCATTGACACCACCTACGGCTACTCCGGAGCCGTAAGTCAGGTTGAGATCGCCGGCCTGCTGGCCGTTCCAATACAGAAAATCACCGCTCGCCGGAACCTGGGCCGGCGTCCAGTTTTCTGCAGTTAGAAGGCTGTTGTTTGTAGCTCCGGTCCAATAGAGGGGCGTGCCCAGCGTTGTTTGGGCCATCACGCACACCCATGACGCCAGCACGGCTGCATTCCGGAATGACTTGGTCTTATTCATCGTACTCCTCCTGTCACTTGGCCGGTTTCCCGGCATTTACCTTGATTGCATCGCGCGGAAAAACCTTCCGCACCTTCTTAGATGACCTGCATACCGTACCATGCCCCGGTGTAATAACCTTAATTCCCGTGCCAATCGCAAGCATGATCGTGCCAATCTGTTTTCGGGAACCGTTTGGGAATCGACGCATAACAAGGCGACCCACGTGCCGCCCAACGAAGCGGTGCCGTTCAACGATCCGCTGACGATCCGCTGAAGTCGGCGTCGTAGTTAGTGGCAGTTTTTTCATCTGCATCATCGTCGGGTCCTGCACTGCGCAGCAGAACCGGGCCAAGCAATCCCGATGGCAACAACGGCGTGTCCGGTTTGAATATCTTCTCCAGATTGGATGTCGTGAACCGCTGTTCCGGAGGGAGCCGGAAATCACCGACCAAGCGGTTTCGCCATAGGTTAACCACGTCTATTTCCAAGCGGTTTCCCGTTGGTTTTACCGCCGCTGTAATATCAACACGCCACGGGGCGCACCAGACGATCCCCATATCGCTGCCGTTTAACCGCACGCGCGCCATGTCGTTTACGACACCGAGATCCAGATAGAGCCGGCCATCGGCTGCCGCCTCAGGCAGATCGAATGTCTTCCGGTACGTTGCGGTACCGCTGTAGTATTTGATGCCTTCTTCCGGCCGGTCTGTCCAATCCTGGAGTTGATCAAAAACGATGCGTTCCGGTCCGCCCCACTTTGTATTGAAGCGCACCTCCCATGGTCCGGCGATTTCGCCGATGGAACGCAAGTCCGGGAAATTGGCACCCCGGCCCGGGGCTTGCAGTTCATTGCGGAATACCACGAAGAAACACTGGCGCGGGGCAAACTCAAGCGGCAACGATATCCGCCCATCGTTGCATAATCCATACGCTGGCAACTTTTGAATCGTACCTGTGATGGGATCCCAGAGTTCCGGTTGCTTGCCACTGACCCGGAAGATGAAATCGCCTGATGCCGGAGCATTGCGAAGATTGGTCAGAAAATAGAAGTCCGCCGTGCCGACGGTCCGGTGAATCCAGTCGAAAGAGCCGGGGTTGGGTATGCCGCCGAAGGTTTCGATTGGTAGTGCCAATGCTTGCTTGCTCTCCTGTATCTCCACGTCCGGCAGGAGACCATCCGCTCGCATAACGTCGGCAAGCGAACGGTTCCAAATCACCCGGCCCTTTCCAACGCGGGTTTCTCCGGGCACTGGAGATTCATGGGGGCAGTCTGCCGAAAACTCGCAGACCTGCACGTTTCGTTCGTTGGCCCAACTATCGGTGATCAGCAGACGGACCGCGCGCGCTGGTCGACCCGACAGCTCCACCGTTACGGGATTTTCGCGATCCATCGACAGTTGCTGGACCGTCTCAAACCGGCTGCCGTCTTCCGATATCTGCAATTCCGCTGCACGCGGACCGAAATTGGCGCGAGGCACGATGGTAACGGCCGTGACGGGTCGCAGTTTACCCAAGTCGAGCAACAGCCATTCCGGTTTCTCTTTCGTCGGGCCTTGTCCCGGCTCGACTCCGTTGCTGACCCAAAAAGTCTTCGGATTCCCGTCCGCAGCCCGTTCCACCGGAAAATGGTTTCCCTTGTGCGTCAGGGAGCTGCTGCTGCGAATGGTGACGACCGGCGCAGAACGTAACGCCGGAAATCCCTCCCAGAGTGTTTCGATCAGCTCGCGCGCCTCCGCTTCGGCCTGCGGATTGTGCGGCAGGCCGATCATCCGATCCGGTTTCGGTCCAATCACAGTCGCGCCGGCTTCGGCCAGTTCTTTGAGTTTACGAAGACTGGCGAGCGAGAGTGCCAGCGGTTTTCCGCTGCCAAACTCCGGCATGTTAGGGCTCGCAACCGATTTCTGCCAGCGACCGGCCTGATTGAGTATGAGATAGCGATAGGTAAATCCGTCCGGCAGACAGAGCCGTCCCTGCCCGTCAACCTTCATGCGATTGATCATGGCCTCGGCATTGATCGTATCGCAGTCATATCCGGCCGGTAGCGGAGGATCCATGGCCCATTTTGCCGGGACATAAGCAGGAACCCAGTCCCCTTGGAAATAACAGACATCAGCGGCAGCCCGCCCTTCCTGATGCAGGTATTGGCAGCGGTTCAAGTAGTCGAACCATGCGTTGGACATCGGCCACCACGTTACCTTGCGATTGAATTCGTACCCGACACCCGGCCAGAGATAGCCGGGCATGCGATCATCGCTTTCCGGTTGCAGAATAAAAAAGCACAGCACCATCCGGTTCAATCCCTGGCAAAACGCGCGATCTCCGACATCCTTCAGATCGAACAGATCCGAATGGAAATTCGGACCCTTGATGCTCACCGTGTAGGCTTCCGCCTGGACAATGGGCCGTCCATAGGTATGCGCCGCGGACGCCGCCGTCTTGATGCCATCGTGAGCGCGCAGCTGCGGTTCGGACAATTGATTGATCTCCGGTCTGCCGTCCTTAAAAAAGCGGGACCAGAATTCCGACATGGAGATGTCATTGCATCCGAGCGCCCGCAACGCATCAACGGTCGGCTTCTGGAACCCGGCGGCTTCGCTGTGGGTTTTCAGGCCATGCTTCGCGGCTAGCTCGCCCAGATAGCCATAGTAACACTCTATCATCAGGTCGCCGACGGTTCGGTCATAGTCTTCGAGAAAACGTTCCGTTGTTTCGGTGTCATTGACCATAAAATCGGCCTTCGCGGCTAAATACGGGAATGGATCGTACCCGCGCAGCCGGCGGAATTCCTCGCGGAACTTCGGAGTCCAATCCGGATTGCCGATCTCGCTGCTGTCGATATGGACGTGCGTAAACGTCTTCCCCAAATAGGGTTCAAGTCCCTTGATCGCCGGAAGAACGGTGTGCTGGAAATGGACGTCCATCGCGGCTTTGTTGAGCGGGTCGGTCTCCAGCCCCCGCTGCCTATTTGCCTTGCTATGTACATGACTTCCAAACAGTACAATCCGCCATTGCCCGTCGGGAACCTGCCACTCTAAATCGCCGGATTCCTTGAGCTGGCCGGTCAGATCGATCCAACTATCCGTCTGGCACACCCCATCCATTTCACGCCACGCCAACGCAAACAGAGCCTCATAGTAATTCAGTTCATCCGGAACCGGAAACCGATGCGACAGTGCTTGCGGTCCGTTCACTTGAAGGGTCTGCGTATGGAGCATCCTGGCGGCATGCTCGGGCGTAACCCACGGCCCCAGCGCATTCCATGCGCGGCAAAGATTCAACGTGATCGTAATATCGCGCTTGGCGGCTTCCTCAACCGCGAACCGGAAAAACCCCAGCCACTCTTCGCTCATGAAATCGATCGTTACCGGCGTCTCGCCCGCGCCTGCATCGAACACCAACGCACCGGAAATGCCTTTCGACTGCATCTCGTCCAAGTCGCGTACAATACCCTCTTTGGAAGCATAGCCGTTGGGCCACCACCAATAGATCCATGTTTTTCCGACAGGATTTACAAAGCCGGATTCCAGTTCCTGTGCCAAATCCGGCGGGGATTTCGCGTTAGCCGGCACCTTCTCCGCTGCGGCGACGGTTACGGTGCCTGCGGAGAGCCACAAACCAATCTGAAACAAAAAAACATATCCGACGCCTATCTGGCGGAACCATCGCGGGAATTGAGGTTTGGCCCTATCGGCACTCATAAAAGCTCCTTATCGAATCGAGGAAAGCGGGTGCGGGATGCTCGGTTGCCAAAGCGCCGCCGCAGCGCCCGGCGATGGAAGAGCAGCGCGCCCGCCCCGAAGGTTAGCAGCAGCACGCTGGAAGGCTCGGGAATGACGGCGACGCGGAAGCCGGTGCTTCCTCCCTGAACACCAGGTGGAAGTGGTAGGCGAGCTGATGAACGAAGCTCTTCTTCAAACATTCCATATTCCGCGCCCCGACTTGCTCTGTATTCCGTCAAGTCGTCAAGAACACCATCACCTGCACTCTCAATCCATTCCAAGACATTACCCATCATATCGTGGGTTCCGTTCTGTTCTTCAGCACCGAACCCCACCGTCCATGTGTAATTTGGATACTCGTTCACATAGCCACCACCGGCGTAGTTCCAGCCGCTAGCGGTACCGTGTATGGGAACCGAATCCAACCCGCTGGCGTAAAGCGAGTAGCCGCTGCCGTCGGGCTTGAAGTAGGCCGCCTTGTACCATTCATCCTCGTTGGGCAGCACGTAGGCCAGGCCGTTGCCATTACGGTAGGTTCGATCAAGTGCAACCAGCGACCCGCTACCGTTGAATTGGTATGCGCCCGCATAGGCATCGCCGGTGGTGAGCCAGTTGCAGAACATGGCGGCTTCGAACCAACTGACACGCGAAGCGGGGGCGTCGTTACCCACGGAACGTATCCCTACGTTCCAGTAGTTTTCATCGCCATTTCCGATGCGGCTATCGGCGGCTCTTGCCTTGAAGAACTGGTCGATGGAGACTTCGGTACGTGCGATGCGATAGGTATAGCCCACCGCGCCGTAGCCGGTGGCGTCCGCCGCGTTGCCCGCATGGCCGATGGCCACAAAATCGATGCTGAACTGGTTCGTGCCTGTGCCGAAGAGGTCGGCGTGTGCCGTCGCCGCTATCGTCAGCGTTGCCGCCAGCAGGATCGGTATCCGGTTGTCCATGGGTTTCTCCTATCAGAAATCAAGGGAAGCGGTTGCGGGAAGCGGGGCGGTCGAAGCGCCGCCGCAGCGCCCGGCGATGGAAGAGCAGCGCGCCTGCCCCGACGGTTAGCAGCAGCACGCTGGAGGGCTCGGGAATGACGGCGACGCGGAAGCCAAGTGGGCCTCCTTGCACTTCAGGAGGAGTGGTAAAGCTTGCTGTCGTGCGCAACTCCGTTTCAAAAGACCCGTATTCCCCTCCACGGCATATACGATCCTCGTTCAAGTCATCGAGTATTCCATCCGCCGCACTTTGGGTCCACTCCAGGACATTTCCATTCATATCGTAGGTGCCGTTCTGTTCCTCGGCACCAAATCCGATTGTCCATGTAAGATTCGGATATTCATTCACATAACCGCCATTGGAGTAGTTCCAGCCGTTGACGGTTCCATGTATGGGAACCGAGTCCAGCCCGCTGGCATAGAGCGAGTAGCCGTTGCCGTCGGGATTAAAGTAAGCCGCCTTGTACCATTCATCCTCGGTCGGCAACACATAGGCCAGTCCGCCACCGTTGCGTAAGGTACGATCCAGCCCCGTCATCGTTCCGCTACCGTTGAACTGGTAGACGCCCGTGTAGGCGTCGCCTGTCGTCAGCCAGTTGCAGAACATGGCTGAATCGAACCAGGACATCCGAGAGGCGGGGGCAGTGACGCCAACTGTTAAGGCCCCATTATTCCAGAAATTTTCATCGCCATTACCGATGCGGCTATCGGCGGCCCTTGCCTTGAAAAACTGGTCGATGGAGACCTCGGTCTTGCCGATGCGATAATTGTAGCCCACCGCGCCGTAGCCGGTGGCGTCGGCCGCGTTGCCCGCCTGGCCGATGGCCACGAAGTCGATGCTGAACTGGTTCGTGCCCGTGCCGAAGAGGTCGGCGTGTGCCGCCGTTGCGCAGAGCAACAGCATCGTCGTCGTCCAAAGGTTTGCCCGGTTTCCCATCCCCAACCTCCCTTGTAACCCGGCACATCCTACCGCCATGTTTTTGGTTTGGCCAACGCCAATCCCCGCGATTATTCCGTTCGCAGGATCGTCCTGTTCTTTGCAATAAACATAAGAAAAGAGATGAACCACGAAACACCTAGCGCGGCACAGCCGCAACCAAATGGAGAACGCCTGATTTTTAACAGAAGGGCGCAAAGGCCACGAAGACGGAATTCATTGCCTTTGTGAACTTTGCGATCTTGGTGTTGGAAAATCTTGTCAGGAAAACAAGAAATGGACGGATAGTAGTACGAAGTACACGAACCGCACATTTCATTATATCAATACATTGTGTGCCTTGGGCTGGTGTTATTCGCGCAACTACCCGGTGAGATGAGTTTTAGGAAAAATGCCCCCTTGCCCCCTCTTTTTTCGTGTGTTTGGTGTATTTCGTGGTTACCCCATTTCCTAATTCAGGATAACGGTTTGCCCAAAGGGGGTATGCAGAAAGCCGGCTTCGCTTTTCCGCTTCTGCTCTTCAACATGGAGGGCGAGGCACC
>JBGSLE010000376.1:0-1563 GCA_041740875.1 Pontiella sp.
CCGCGCCGGATGCTGGCCGGACATGATGCTGGCGCGGGTTGGCGAACAGAGCGGCGCGGCATAGGCGGCGGTGAAGAGCATCCCCTCCGATGCTAGCCGGTCCATGTTCGGGGTTTCAAAGTAGGCCGAACCATAGGTGGCGCTGTCCGCCCACCCCATGTCGTCGACCAATATTAAAACCACATTGGGGCGGACACCCCGCGCCTCCAGCGCAAAACCGGCAACCGCGGCCAGCGCCAAGATGCACAGGGTCGAAATCGATTGGTTTCTACTTTTCATATCCGCATGGAGCCATTCGCCTTGTCCGGGGAAAACCGAGCGCGCCATTTTTCAACCGTCCAGAATCGGCCGATCCGTTTGCCGCTCACCGTTCGCCCTCCCCGGCGCGGTCAAACCACGGCGGATAGGGTTCGTCCTGCACTTGGACATAGGTTCCGCCTTGCTTCGGGTAGAATGTGCCAAAGTTGCGGATGCGCCCCGGAGGGCGCGCGGGATCCCATGCGGGATTGGCACGCATGTGTTGCGCACCGGAAGCCGTCAAATGGTTCTCCAGCAGGGTGCGCAACCGTGCGGTTTCCGCAGGATAGCGGGCTGCCACATCGCGGGCTTCCGCCGGATCGTCTGACAGGTCGTACAGCTCGAACGCATCCGGCTCGATCAGGTGGATCAGCTTCCAGTTCCCGGCAAGCACGGCGGATTGCGGCCCTTCTTCGCGGTAATGCGGCAGATGCCAGAACAAATCCCGTTCGGGAAAGCCGCCGCGCTGGTGCAGCAAGGGCAGCAGGCTCTGGCCATCCACATGCGCTTCCGTCATCGGCTTGAGACCGGCGAGGTCGAGAAAGGTCGGGAACCAGTCGGCGCTGTGTACCGGCACGGCGCAGAGGGAACCGGCCGCCACCACGCCTGGCCAGCGGACCACCAGGGGAATGCGGATGCCGCCTTCGTAGAGATTGGACTTTCCGCCGCGGAACGGCAGGTTGCTGGTCTCCGCGCCCAGGCCGCCGTTGTCGGAGGTGAAGACCACCACTGTATTCCGTTCGATTCCGCACGCCTTGAGCTGCTCCAGCAGTCGCTGCACCGAGTCGTCCAGGTGGGATACCATCCCGGCATATTTCTGGTTCGTTTGGTTTTTACCCTTGGGAACGCCGTCGTAGCGGGCCACGTATTCCGGCGGGCAGGCCAGCGGCACATGGGGCGTGTGGTGGCAGAGCGCCAGCATGAAGGGGCGGCCCTTGTTGCGTTCGATGAAGGCCAGCGCCTCGGCGGTCAGCGCCACCACCGCCTTGTCCACTTCGTTGATCAGTGTGTAATCCGCATCGAAGGCTTCGTCGAAGCCGTACGCCTCGTGCCCCCGCTGTTCAAAAAAGGCGTGCTCGTTGCCCAGGTGCCACTTGCCGATGAGCGCGGTCCGGTAGCCCGCCGCCCGCAAGGCCTGGGCATACGTTGCATGCGCCGCGGGCAGCTCCTTCACATGCTCCGGGGGAATGAGCTGCGGGTTTGCGGGCAACCGGTCCCACGGCAGCGCATCGGTCAGATGGACGCGGTGCGGGGTGCGGCCGGTCA
>JBGSLE010000377.1:0-9292 GCA_041740875.1 Pontiella sp.
GCGATGGGCGCACGCAAAGCCAACCTGGCCGGCCATTGGCGCGACGAACTGGAAACCCTCGAAGCCGGACTCCGGGAGCTTGAGCGCAAAAATCCCGCATCCGAAAGCGCAGGGCTAACCATCTGGTCGCCCGTCCCGCCCAAAGCCGCGCCCCTCGTCGAGCACACGCGCCCCGACCTCGTCCTTCCCGGCCAACCGCTGCTGCTCACCGCCCGCGTCACCGCTCCGTCCGGCATCGCAGCGGTACGGCTGCGCTATCGGCACCTCACCCAGTTTGAGGACTACGAAACCCTCGAAATGCAGCGCACAGGCGATACCGACCACTTTTCCGCCACCATCCCCGGCAGCATGCTCGTTCCCCAATGGGATTTGATCTATTTCATTGAAGTCATCGCTCGCGACGGATACGGCATCCAGTGGCCCGACCTCGCCAAGGAGATGCCCTACATCGTCTGCACCCTGCAACGCACCCCCAACTAGAAAGGAAACCATGACAATAAAAACCACAGGACTCCACCTACTGCTCCTCCTTCAAGTCGGATGGGCTGCCGCCGCAGTCACCCTCACCCTCGATCCCGCCGCTGGCGGGCCGGGTCAATTCGCCGCCGCAGAGATTCGGCGCGAAGCCGCCGCGCGCGACGTGACGGCTCACATCACGCTGGCCGTCGCGGCCGATCCAAAAGCCGCCGCCCAAAGCTATGGCATTCGGGTTCAGGATGGCCAGATCACCGTGCGCGGAGCCGATGCGGCGGGTGTCATGTATGGCGGCCTCGATATCGCCGAGGCGATCCGTACGGGAACGCTGGGTTCGCTGAAGGATTCCGACCATGCGCCGCACATCAAGCAGCGCGGCATCAAGATCAACATTCCGCTCGATCTGCGCACGCCGACCTATACCGATCCATCCGACGCCGCGCAGGCCAATATTCCGGAGATGTGGAGCATGGCGTATTGGCGCGAGCTGTTCGACGATATGGCCCGCCACCGCTACAACGTCCTCTCACTCTGGACGCTCAACCCCTTTCCCAGCATTGTCAAGGTGCCCGAATTCCCCAACGTCGCGCTCGACGACGTCTGGCGCACCAAGGTCAAGCTGGACGGAAATTTCAGCGGCACTGGCCTCGATTTTGTTCGGCCCGATATGCTCGCCGATCACGAGGTGGTCAAAACAATCACGATCGATGAAAAGATCCAGTTTTGGCGCGATGTCATGCAGCTGGGCAAGGATCGCGGCATCGACATCTACTGGTTCCTCTGGAACATTTTCCTCTACGGTGCCGAAGGCAAGGATGGAATTACCAGCGACAAACTGGCACCCAGCACCATCGCCTATTTCCGCGCCAGCG
Organism: Pontiella sp.; assembly: GCA_041740875.1. Lineage (GTDB taxonomy): Bacteria > Verrucomicrobiota > Kiritimatiellia > Kiritimatiellales > Pontiellaceae > Pontiella. The sequence goes on from JBGSLE010000377.1 coordinate 1,347, forward strand.
TCCGCGAAACCATCAAAACCTATCCCTTGCTCGCCGGATTTGGCATTACCGCCGGCGAGGGGTTCCCCAAAGGAATGAGTGCCGACGACAAGGAAAAATGGCTCTGGCAAACCTACGGCGAAGGAATCCGCGACGGCTTGAAGGACACGCCCGACCGTAAATTCCGCCTCATCCACCGCTTTCACCAGACGGCACTGGGCGACATCCAAAGGGAGTTTGCCGAACTGCCCTGTCAGCTCGATCTCAGCTATAAATATGTCGTCGCTCATATGTATTCCATCCCCGAGCCGAGCAATATCAACCCCGTTTTGCCGCTACTCAGCCCCGAACTGCGCTCCTGGCTCACGATTCGTAACGACGACATCTACTCCTTCCGTTGGGCCGATCTCGACTACGCCCGCGCCTTCGTCAAAGCCATTCCCGGCGAAGACAAGATCGCCGGATACTACATGGGCTGCGATGGCTATCACTGGGGCCGCGATTTTCTCTCCAAGGACGCCGGAAACCCGCGCCAAACCGTGATGCAAAAGCAGTGGCTCTCCTTCGCGCTGTGGGGACGACTCTCCTCCGATCCCGATCTCTCTGCGGAGACCTTCGACCGGCTGGTTGCCGTCCATTTCCCCGGTGCCGATATTCCCAAGCTCACCGCCGCGTGGGCCGACGCCTCCAAAACCTTCCCGTGGATTACCCGCTTCTTCTGGGGCGATATCGACATCAAGTGGTTCCCCGAAGCATGCCGCCGCAAACAGGGATTCTACACCGTCCGCGAATTCATCGAGGGCGGCACGATGCCCGGCGCGGGCGTCCTCAACATCATCGAGTGGCGCAACGGGCTGCTGAATAACCAGATGCCCGCAGGGGTCACCCCGCTTGAAATCGCCGCGACCCTCAACGCCAATGCCACGCGGGCACTCCAAGCTTTGCCGGAACTGCGTAAAATCGCCATCAACAAAGAGTACACCGCCACCCTCAACGACATCGAAACCATGGCACTCCTCGGACTCTACTACGCGTCCAAAATCAATGGTGCCTGCGACCTTGCGCTCTTTGATAAAACCGGCGACGAAGCCCGGCAGGCCTCCGCCGTGAAGCATCTGGAAGCCGCGCTGGAGCACTGGAAAAACTATTCCGCCGCCTATACCAACCAATACGTCCAGCCCGTGCTCTACAACCGCTCCGGCGTCGTCGATATCCCCAAGCAGACCGAAAAGGTGGCCGACGACCTTGAAATGGCCCGCCGCTGGCGGAAGGGAAAGATCGACGAAGCCGCCATCAAGCGCTCCGGCACCGAATCAGGATTCAAGAAATAAACGGCCGCAAATGTTCGGCGAGGGCGCGGTGGCCTTAGGCTTTAAGATTTGAACCATATCAATTCCTTGGAAAGCCGTTGTCTCATAACTATAGTGTGCAGCATGAAGAAGATCGGCGTCATAGTGAATACCCGGCGGCCCCATGCGGGCGATGTGCTTGGCGAATTGCGGCGGACGGCGGCGCAAATGGGCTTCAGCCTCTATGCGGAAAACCTGGAAATGGCCGCCGCGCTCGAGGCGGAGCATCTGGCGATCGAAGAATTTGGCCGCCAAGTCGATGTGGTGCTGGCGCTGGGGGGCGACGGAACGGTGCTCTATGCCGCCCGCGCGCTCGGCGGCGCCGATGTGCCGATCATGGGCATCAACCTCGGCAGCCTTGGGTTTCTGACGAGCGTGGCCGACACGGAGATGTTCCAGGCGCTGGAGGCCATCGCCAAAAAAAGGTTCCAGGTGGCGGCGCGGGAAGTCGCCGAATGCCGCATCTTCCAAGGGGACGAGCCGCTCGGCGAAGAGCGCGCCCTCAACGACGTTGTCCTGGGGTGGGGGGCCTCCTCGCGCATCGTCACGCTTAAGCTCTCGATCAACGGGGAGCAGGTCGGGTCGTTTATGTGCGACGGCATGATCGTGTCGACGCCGACCGGAAGCACCGGCCATTCGCTTTCGGCAGGCGGGCCGATCCTCCATCCGGGCATTTGCGGTTTTGGCATCAACGTCATCTGCCCGCACACGCTCAGCTCGCGCCCGCTGGTGGTCTCCAATACCAGCCTGATCGAGGTCGAGGTCGCCCATGCCGCCAAGGAGCTGATCCTTTCAATCGACGGGCAGGACGAATACCAGATCGAGCAGGGCGGACGGATCGAAATCCGCCGCAGTCCGCACGGCGTCAAATTCCTCCAGTTGCCCGGCCATAGCTATTTTTCCGTTCTTGCGAAAAAACTGCACTGGCGCGGATCGGCGTTGTAGGGCGTTTCCTGAACCAAGCACCAGGACGGGGCATCCGTGGATAAAATCATTCTAGGCCATGGCTCGGGCGGCCGCCTGACACGCGAACTGGTGCGCGACCTCTTTTACCGCATCCTAGGCGATGCGGGGCCGCAATCAATGGACGACGGGGCGCTTTTGCCGCCGTTGGATGGAACACCGGTCTTTACCACCGATTCGTATGTCGTCAGCCCCTTGGAATTTCCGGGCGGGGACATTGGCGCACTGGCGGTGTGCGGAACCGTGAACGATTTGGCGGTGATGGGTGCGCGGCCCCTGTGGCTTTCGCTGGGGGTGATCCTGGAGGCCGGCCTGGAGATGCAAACCTTGGAACGGATCGTGGCGTCGATGGCCGCGAAGGCGCGCGAGGCGGGGGTGCGCATCGTGTGCGGCGATACCAAGGTGGTGGAGAAGGGCAAGGGCGATGGTGTTTTCATCAATACGGCCGGGATCGGTCTGCTGGAACGCCCCATGCGGCCCGAAACCATCCGGCCGGGCGACAAGGTCGTCGTAAGCGGCACGATGGGCGACCACGGCATGGCGTTGCTGACCCTGCGGAAAGGGTTCGCCATGGAAACCGGCCTTAAAAGCGATTGCGCCCCGCTCAACGGCATGGTGGCGGGGCTGCTGGCGGCGTGCGAGGTCAAATGGATGCGCGACGCAACGCGCGGCGGACTGGCCACCGTGTTGAACGAGTTGGCCGAAAACCGGGCGTGGGGCGTGCAGATCCAGGAATCGTCGGTTCCGCTTTCGGCGGCGGTCTCCGGGGTTTCGGAGCTGCTGGGGCTCGATCCCCTTTACAGCGCCAACGAAGGGAAGATCGTCGCCGTGGTTCCCGAGCACGCCGCCGGCGCGGCCCTCGGCGCCTTGAAAAAATCCCCCTATGGAAAGAATGCGGCCGTGGTGGGGTCGATCTGCGCCGGTTTCCCGGGGCGAACCGTGCTGGAGACCCCGTTGGGAACCTTGCGGACGCTCGGGATTTTGGCCTCCGATCCGCTGCCTAGAATTTGCTGAAAAAAAACAGGCTTCAAGGTTGACACCCCAAGGCATTCATATAATGTTCGCCGCCTTATTTGCCCGTTTAGGCTGGGCAGGGATAAGGAATGATTTTGAGACAGGCAGGCTCTGTGGGCGCATTTATTACCGGTGCGGCGGGGTTTGTTTGCATGTTTTAAGGGATGTACAGCGCCCATGTAGCTCAGTTGGTAGAGCGCATCCTTGGTAAGGATGAGGTCAGCAGTTCGATTCTGCTCATGGGCTCCAGCAGACCCGGGTGTAGTGAGCATTAACTGAAGATTCAGGAGGTAATGAAAATGGCTAAGGATAAATTCGAGCGGACAAAGCCCCACGTCAACGTGGGCACGATTGGTCACGTTGACCACGGCAAAACCACCACCACGGCAGCCATCACTTGCGTACAAAGCGCCAAGGGTTTGGCCAACTACATCAAGTACGACGAAGTTGCAAAAGCTTCCGAATCCCAGGGTCGCCGCGACTCCACCAAGATTCTGACGATCGCCACCTCGCACGTCGAGTACGAGTCGGACAAGCGCCACTATGCGCACGTCGACTGCCCCGGCCACGCCGACTACGTCAAGAACATGATCACCGGTGCCGCCCAGATGGACGGCGCGATCCTCGTGGTTGAAGCCCCCTCAGGCCCGATGCCCCAGACCCGCGAGCACATCCTGCTCGCCCGCCAGGTCGGCGTGCCGAAGATTGTCGTCTTCTTGAACAAGTGCGACCTCGTCGACGATCCGGAACTGATCGAACTCGTCGAAATGGAAATCCAGGAACTCCTCGCCAAGTACGAGTTCGAAGAAGATTCGCCCATCATCCGCGGCTCGGCCACCGCCGCCATCGCGGATCCCAAGGGACCTGGCGCCCAGTGCATCCAGGATCTGATGGAAGCCCTCGACCGCTGGATTCCGGAACCCGAGCGCATCACCGACCAGGCGTTCCTGCTGCCGATCGAAGACGTGTTCTCGATCGAAGGTCGCGGCACCGTGGTGACCGGCCGTATCGAACGCGGCATCGTCAAGGTTGGCGACGAAGTCGAAATCGTCGGCATCAAGGACACCATCAAAACCACCTGCACCGGCGTCGAAATGTTCCGCAAGCTGCTCGACCAGGGCCAGGCGGGCGACAACGTCGGCATCCTGCTGCGCGGCACCCGCAAGGAAGAAGTCCAGCGCGGCCAGGTCTTGGCCAAGCCCAACTCCATCAAGCCGCACACCAAGTTCAAGGGCGAAGTCTACGTTCTGTCCAAGGACGAAGGCGGCCGCCACACCCCGTTCTTCAAGGGTTACCGTCCGCAGTTCTACTTCCGCACGACCGATGTGACCGGCGACATCCAGCTGCCCGAAGGCGTTGAGATGGTCATGCCGGGCGACAACGTTGCGATGAATGTCGAGCTGATCACCCCGATCGCGATGGAGCAGCACATGCGCTTCGCTATCCGCGAAGGCGGCCGCACCGTGGGTGCAGGTCGTGTTACCGAAATCATCATTGATCCTAAGTAACGGCGATTTTCCGGGTTCGGGCAGGAGCGAATCTCTGCCCGGACTCCGGTAAACATCTGGGAGGACGAAACCATGCCAAGAGAGATCATAACTCTGGCTTGCACCGAGTGCAAAGAGCGCAACTACACTGGAACCAAGAACAAGAAGCTTGAGTCCGGCCGTCGCGAGATCAAGAAGTATTGCCCGCGCGACAAGCGGCATACCTTGCATCGCGAGCAGAAGTAGTCGATCGATTTCGACAGGTCGGTAGTTCAATTGGTAGAGCACCGGTTTCCAAAACCGGTTGTTAGGGGTTCGAGTCCCTTCCGACCTGCCACTTCTTTGAACGGGAACGTATCATGAATAAACTGAGTCAGGGCGTAGGAAATCTAAAGAGCTTCCTCGGCGAGGTCAAGGCGGAGCTGGTCAAGTGCTCTTGGCCGACGCGCAAAGAGCTGTTCGGCCAATCGGTGGTGGTCGTCATTTCGGTCATCATCCTCGGTGCCTTCGTTGGACTCTGCGACGTGGTGAACATGGGGTTTCTGCGCTTCATCATCCGCTAGTTTATCCGTAGGGAAAAAACATGCCCAAGCAATGGTATATTCTACACGCGCTTTCCGGCCACGAGCTGAAGGTCAAGAAAAACATCTCCAGCCGAGTGCAGCAGGAGGAAATGGAAGACATTATCGGCGAGGTCGTCATCCCCTCCGAGAAGGTCTCCGAGGTCAAGCAAGGCAAGAAGACGACCGTCACCCGGAAGTTCTTTCCGGGCTACGTGCTGATCAACATGCACCTGTACGACGAAGGGAACACCTTTAACGAGCGCGCCTGGTACTTCATACAGAACACGCCGGGCGTGATCGGTTTCCTCGGAGGCGACCGGCCCGCCGCGCTGAGCGATGCCGAGGTGAACAACATTGTCCACCAGATCGAGGATAAGAAGGAAGCCGTTGCCCCGAAGGTGATGTTCGAGCCCGGAGAAACGGTGAAGATTACAGACGGGCCGTTCATGAACTTCAGCGGCGTGATCGAGGAAGTTGATCCCGCGCGGGGCAAGCTGAAGATCTCGGTCTCGATCTTCGGGCGCTCCGCACCGGTGGAGCTGGAATATTGGCAAGTGGAACGGTCGGCCGAATAAATTTGACAGAGGATTGTTATGGCTAAGGAAATCACAGGGTACATCAAGCTGCAGATCCCGGCAGGGCAGGCCAATCCGGCGCCGCCGGTTGGTCCTGCGTTGGGCCAAAAGGGCGTCAACATCATGCAGTTTTGCAAGGAGTACAACGCGGCCACGCAGGGCCAGATCGGGATGATTGTCCCGGTGATCATCACCGTGTACAGCGACCGTAGCTTCACGTTTGTAACGAAAAGTCCGCCGGCTTCGGTGTTGCTGCGCAAGGCGGCCGGTATTGCAAAGGGTTCCGGCGTTCCGAATCGCGACAAGGTAGGCAAGGTCACCCGCGCCCAGCTTGCCGAGATTGTGGAAGTCAAGAAGGACGACCTTAACGCCCATGACAAGGATGCGGCCATCCGGATCATCGCGGGAACCGCACGCAGCATGGGAATCGAGGTGGAATAATCATGACTACTCACGGAAAAAAATATACGAGCGTCGCAGGAAAAATGAGCCGCGAGATCGACTATAGCGTCGATTCCGCCATCGCCTTCCTGAAGGATAACCCGACCGCAAAGTTCGACGAAACCATCGAGCTGGCGTTCCGCATGGGCGTCGATCCGAGCAAATCGGACCAAGCCATCCGTTCAACGGTTGCGCTGCCCCACGGCTCCGGCAAGAACGTTCGCGTCATCGTCTTCGCCTCGGGCGCCGCCGCGACGGCGGCCCGCGATGCGGGCGCCACCGAAGTCGGCTTCGAGGAGCTGATCAAGAAGGTGCAGGACGGATGGACCGACTTCGATGCGGCCGTCGCCACGCCGGACGCCATGAAGGAAGTCCGCAAGGTGGCCCGCGTCTTGGGTCCGCGCGGCCTGATGCCCAACCCGAAAACCGGCACGGTCACCGACGACACCGCCGCTGCGGTCAAGCAGCTCAAGGCGGGGCGCGTCGAATTCCGCATGGATCGCAACGGCAACATCGCCGTTCCTTTTGGGAAGCGTTCGTTCGACAAGGCCGCCTTGCTGGACAACGCGAAGGCGGTGGTCGATGCAATCAACGGTGCAAAGCCGGCGGGCGCCAAAGGCGTCTACATCAAGCGCTGCACCATTTCCTCCACCATGGGTCCCGGGTTGCGGGTGGCGCTCAAGGAAGTCACCGCTTAGAAGGGTTGGATACTTAGATGAAGCCTGAAGAAAACAATTACAGACCTGAGAAGCAGTCCATGGCGGCGGAGATCGATCATCGCGTCTCCGGGGCCTTGTACATGATTCTCGCCGACTACACCGGCATGGATATGCCGTTGACGAACGAGTTCAAGAGCACCCTGCGTGCCTCCGGAGCCTCGTTCAACGTCGTTAAAAACCGCATGCTCAACCGTGCGCTGCCGGTCGATGTGTCCGGGTTGCTCAAGGGGCAGACGGCCATGATCTACGGCGAAGGCGACGTGGTCGAGGTTGCGAAGATCATCAAGAAATTTACCGCAAAGAAGAAGATGCCCGTAGTCAAGGGCGGCATTGTCGAAGGCAAAGCCGTCACCGCCGAAGACATGGTGGAACTCGCCAAGCTTCCTTCCAAGGATGTGATGCGCGCCATCTTGCTCGGCACCCTCCAGGCACCGTGCAGCCAGCTGGTCGGCGTCATGAACCAGAAGGTCGCCAGCCTGGTCTATGTGCTGAATGCGGTGAAGGAAAAGAAAGAACAACAAGCGTAGCAGTTTTAATCAATAGCAGTAGTCAGTTAGGAGGAACGAAAATGTCCGAAGAAGTTAAAGCAGAAATCGCGCTCGAAGGCAAAATGGCTGAATTCGTAGATTGGGTTGAAACCATTTCCGTGCTCGAGCTTTCCAAACTCGTCAAGGCCCTTGAACAGCGTCTGGGCGTATCCGCGGCAGCCCCCATGGCCGTTGCGGCCGCCGCTCCGGCCGAAGCGGCCGCAGCTCCGGCCGAAAAGACCGAATTCGATGTGGTGATGAGTTCGTCTGGCGGCCAGAAGATCGCGGTCATCAAGGAACTGCGCGGTCTCACCGGTCTTGGCCTCAAG
>JBGSLE010000378.1:0-2492 GCA_041740875.1 Pontiella sp.
GCGGCGCTTCCGGCGCTGCACGGCAAACGCCTCCCCGACGGCGACGGAAAAGTTGACGTGACCGGCGAACTGAAACGGTGGCACAACGTGGTGCTGACGCTCGACGGCCCGTTCGCCCATGAACTCGACAACCAGCCCAACCCGTTCACCGACCGGCGCATGGACGTGCGCTTCACGCATGAATCCGGCAAACCGGAATATCTGGTTCCCGGCTATTTCGCGGCCGACGGCAACGCCGCCGAAACCTCGGCCGAAGCCGGTACGAAGTGGCGCGCGCACCTGGCGCCGGACAAGACCGGAACCTGGCGCTACGCGGTGCGCTTCCCCGGCACGAAATACGACGGTATTTCCGGTAGCTTCGCCATCGCGGAATCCGACAAGGCCGGGATCGACCTGCGCGGCAAGGGCCGGCTTCAGTTTGCCGGCACGCGCTACCTGCGCTTCGCCGGCAACGGCGAATGGTTCCTCAAGGTCGGCGCCGACGCCCCCGAAACGCTGCTCGGCTACGCCGACTTCGACAATACCGTCGCGAACAAGGGCGCAAAGGTTCCGCTGAAGACCTGGTCGCCGCATGTGCGGGATTGGAGCGAAGGCGACCCCACCTGGAAAAACGGCAAGGGCAAGGGGCTGGTCGGCGCCATCAACTACCTGGCCTCCACGGGTTGCAATGTCTTCTCCTTCCTCACCTACAACGCGGGGGGCGACGGCGACAACGTTTGGCCTCATGTTTCGCGTTCCGACAAGCTGCACTTCGACTGCTCCAAGCTCGACCAGTGGGGCATCGTTTTCAGCCACGGCACCGCCAAGGGCATGTACCTGCACTTCAAGCTGCAGGAAACCGAAAACGACGACCTCGAAGGGCCGGGGGCCGACCAGGCGCTCGACGGCGGCAACTGCGGCATCCAGCGCCAGGCCTACCTGCGCGAAATGATTGCCCGTTTCGGCCACAACCTCGCGCTCAACTGGAACATCGGGGAGGAAAACACCCAAAGCACGGAACAGATCGAGGCGATGGCCCGCTTCATCCGCGAAACCGATCCCTACGGCCACAACGTCGTGCTGCACACCTACCCCAACCAGCACGACAAACAATACGGACCCCTGCTTGGGAAAAAGGATCTCCTGACCGGCCTCTCGATCCAGAACAGCGATGTCGCCACGTCGCATCGGGATATCCTGACGTGGGTCGTCCGCTCCACCCAATCCGGCCACCCGTGGGTGGTGGCGATCGACGAACCCGGCAACGCGGGGGCCGGCTCGCCGCCCGACCCCGACTGGCCGGGCATGGCGGAGGCGCTCAAGCGGATCGAGCAGGGCAAGAAAAAGATTAAGGTGCCCACCGTCGATGAAATCCGCGCGCAGGTGCTTTGGGGCACGCTGCTGGCGGGAGGGACGGGCGTGGAATACTACTTCGGCTACAGCTTGCCGGAAAACGACCTGGTCGCCGAAAACTGGCGTAGCCGCGCGCAAACCTGGAACTACAGCCGCATCGCCCTCGGCTTCTTGCGCGAAAACGGGATCCCGTTCTGGGAAATGGACAACGCCAACGCCTTGATCGGAAACGCGCAGAACACGAACGACGGCTACTGCTTCGCAAAGCCCGGGAGCTGCTATTTGATCTATCTTCCGCAGGTGGAAAAACCCGAACTCGACCTATCCGGCAGCCAAAAATCCTTCGAGGTGCGCTGGTTCAATCCCCGCGCGGGCGGCAACCTGCAGAAAGGTTCGGTGGCGAAGGCCAAGGGCGGCGGCACGGCATCGCTGGGGCAGCCACCCGCCGACCCGAACCTGGATTGGGTGGTGCTGGTCAAGTAGCGCGGACGGGATCGGCAGGGGCCGCCCCCGCCGGAAGACCGTGCTGGTAGGCCACCCACTCGTCGTAGCGCTCTTCGATCACGGCGAGGTCCTTTTCGTTGTCGGCATCGAGCGCGGCGCCGCCGAAGTGGGTGTAGACCACCTGCACGCGCGCGCCAAGCGCGTTGCCGATCCCTTCCGCCAGCCGGTTGAAGCAGACCAGTGAGCGGAGGCGGTCGGAGAGCGTCGGGTGGCCGTGGCGGTCGTAGTAGAGCGAAAGCTGCATCAGGATGAAGATCCGCAGGCTCTTGATGAGCCGACCGCCGGCAAACAGCAGCGAAAAGAACATGCGCAGGATGTTCGCCAGACGGGTCTGGTAGCGCCATTCGTACATTTTCTCGATGTAATCGAGGTGCGCAAAGGTCAGCGGCTTGCCCACATGGAGGTTGTTGTGGCGCAACAAATCCTCGCGGACGTGGAAATAGATCATCTGGATGCCGGGCCGGGTTCCTTCGGGATGGTAGTGCGAAAGCACCCGTTCGGAGGTGATGCCGATCGAATAGTCGTATTCGTGCATGTTGCTCCGTGCCAGGAATTCATCGACCTCCTCGGGTACCAGGAGCGGAATATCGCACGGCGCCACCAGCACGGGGGTCTGTTGGTGGATGCCCCCTCGCAGCGCATGGAAATCGACCGCG
>JBGSLE010000379.1:0-4267 GCA_041740875.1 Pontiella sp.
CGATCTGGATCAAAACGCGCCCCTTCCCGTCCAGCTCCGCCTCGGCCGCGGCAATCGCCGCCTGCAACGGCTCGACCTCGGAGAGCGGCGGCTTTTCGGCCACATCGACGTTGATCAGCACCTGAGGGAAGACCTTCATCACCTTCGCCAGCGCGGAGAGGGGCTGCCCGCTCTTGCGCATGATGGCGAGCAGCTGGAGCGCCGAAACGATGCCGTCGCCGGTGGTGTGGAAATTGTGGAAAATGATGTGGCCGGAATCCTCGCCGCCGAGCACCGCGTCGCGCTTGCGCATCAGTTCGAGCACATAGCGGTCGCCCACGTCGGCGACGTCGGTTTCGATGCCCAGTTCCTTGAGCGCGACGTGGAAGCCGATGTTGCTCATGACCGTGCCGACCACGAGGTTGTTTTTCAGCAATCCGCTATCCTTGTAGTATTTGGTGCAGATCGCGATGATCTGGTCGCCCGTCAACTCCTTGCCGTTTTCATCGACCGCGATCAGCCGGTCGCCGTCGCCGTCGAACGCCAGCCCCACGTCGGCGCGCAGCCCCTTGACCTTGACACGCAAATCCTTGGTGTGCTGGGAGCCGCAATCCTCGTTGATGTTGGTGCCGTCGGGTGTGGCGTGGATGGTGGTGACCTCGGCGCCCAGTTCCGAAAAAATCAGCGGGGCGCACTTGTAGGTGGCGCCGTTGGAGCAGTCGAGCACCACCTTCATGCCGTCAAGGGCCATGTCGTCCGGGAAGGTGTTCTTGCAGAATTCGATGTAGCGCCCCATGGCGTCGTCGATGCGCCGCGCCTTGCCGACCTCCTGCGCCACCGGGCGGATGTTGTTGATCCGTCCGCTGAGCACGAGGTCCTCGATTTCGGCCTCCATGGAGTCGGGCAGCTTGTAGCCCGTGCGTGAAAAAATCTTGATGCCGTTGTCGTAGTAGGGATTGTGCGAGGCGGAAATGACGATGCCCGCGTCGGCGCGCATGCTCTGGGTGATGAACGCGACCGCCGGCGTCGGGATCGGGCCGAGCAGCAGCACGTCCACCCCCATCGAGGTAATGCCCGCCGTCAGCGCGTTTTCGAGCATGTAGCCGCTCAGGCGCGTATCCTTGCCGATGATGATGCGCGGCCGGGTGCCCGGCTCCCGGTGGTATTCCTTGCAGATGTAGGCTGTGGCGCGGCCGACCTGCAGCACCATTTCCGCCGTCATGTTGCCTTCGTTCGCCATGCCGCGAACGCCGTCCGTTCCAAAAAGCTTGCCCATGTCACCCGTCCTTCCGGTTAAAGAATCAATTGGAATCTTTTTTCAGCTCCGCGATGCGCTCCATGATCAACGCGGCATGCCGGTCGTACGCTTCCCGCCCGCTGCCCAAGGCCTGGAAATCGGCCTGGGTGATCGGCTTGCCAAAGGTGATGTGTACCTTGATCGGCTTGATTCCTTTCGAGCCTTTCGGATGCGCCTTGTAGGTGCCGTCGATGTAGGCCGGCACCACCACGCATTCCGATTTTTCGATGATGAAGCCGATGCCGCCCTTGGCTTCCTGCAACTCCCCGTCTTCCGTGCGGGTGCCCTCGGGGAACATCGAAACGGCCTTGCCCTCCTTGAGCGCCTTGATGGTCAATTTCAGCGCCTTCACGTCGCCCGTGCCGCGCGAAACCGGAATGCAGCCGACCTTGCTCATCCACCACGTGCCAAACTTGGAGTTCCACAGCGTATCGCGCGCCATGAAGTGGATCGGACGGCCGCGGTAGCCGACCCCGACGACCGGCGGATCGAGGAAGCTTGCATGGTTCGAGGCGATCAACACCCCGCCGTTATCGGGAATGTTCTCCGCCCCGCGGATGGAAAGCCGGTTCCAGATGAGCAAGAACAACTTAAACAGCCGCGTGGAGAACTGGTAGACCCGCATGTCGGCCATGGTTTCATGCTTGACGGGATCGCTCATTTCGCCACCGCGTCGATGACCGCATGGATCACGTCCTCGAGGGTCATGGCCGTACTGTCGATCACCCGGGCATCCGCCGCCACCTTGAGCGGATCGGCCTTGCGGGTGGAGTCGATCTGGTCGCGCTTCTTCAGGCTCTCCATCACCTCTTCCGCCTTTTCGGTTTCGCCGGCGGCGACCAGCTCGCGGTAGCGGCGCATCGCCCGCTCCTCCGGATCGGCGTCGAGGTAAAACTTGAAGGGCGAGGCGGGGAATACCACGGTGCCAATGTCGCGCCCTTCCATCACCAGCGACCCGAACGACGCCAGCGACTGGAGGTTTTCGACGACAAACCGCCGCACCTCCGGAACCGCCGCCACAAAGGCCACCGATTCGCGCACATCCTTTTCGCGCAGCTCCTGCACCGGCGTGTCTCCGTCGATCGAAAAGGCCACCGCGCCATCGCGCACGAAAAACGCCCATTCCGCATCGAACATCGACGCCACGACCGCTGGCGCGTCCTTCGGATCAATCCCCTTGCGCAGCGCGTTCCACGTCACGCCGCGGTACAGCGCCCCCGAATCCACATAAAGAAATCCGAGCGCGGCGGCCACGCCCTTCGACACCGTCGATTTCCCCGAGGCCGACGGCCCGTCGATTGCAATTGTTTTCATTGTTTCCAAAATCACTCCACCTTTCCGCCCAATTGTTCCATGTGGCTCCAAAATTCGGGATAGGAGGTATCGACGCAACCGGTGTTGCGGATGGTAACCGGCCCATTCCCAAACGAGTTCAATACCGCCATCGACATCGCGATGCGGTGGTCGCCATGGCTGTCGAGCGCCACGTCCGGTGTCTTCAGTTGCGCGGGGCCGCTGACCACCATGCCGTCGGGCTTTTCCTCCACCTCGACACCGAACAGCCGCAAATTCTTCACCATCTCCGCGATGCGGTCGGACTCCTTGACGCGCAGTTCCCCGGCATCGCGAATATCGGTCCGCCCCTCCGCCAACGCGCCGGCCACGGCGATGATCGGCAATTCATCGATCAGGTTCGCGATTTCGTCTCCCGCGACCACCGTGCCCTTGAGCGGCGCGCCGCGAACGGTGATCGTGCCGTAGGGATCTCCCAGCGACTCGGTCACGGACACCTCGATGTCGGCCCCCATGCGTTTCATAACATCCAGCAGCGCGGTGCGGCGCGGATTGAGGCCGACGTTTTCAAGCGTCAACGCGGCCCCCGGCCGCGCCGCCACGGCGACGATCCAGAACGCGGCCGATGAAAAATCGCCCGGCACGATAAATTCGCGCGCCTTGAAGCGCGGCCCCTGCGGCCCGTAGCCCTCGATCGATATTTCCAGTCCGTCGATCTTGACCGGAATGCCCAGCGCCTCGAACAGCTTTTCTGTGTGGTCGCGGGTCGGCGACGGCTCGACCACGACGGTTTTCCCCGTGGCGTAAAGTCCGGCCAGCAAAATGCACGACTTCACCTGCGCCGAAGCCATCGGGAGTAAGTAGCCGATTCCCTGGAGCCTGCCGCCGCAAACCACCATCGGCAACGTTCCCCGCGGCCCCGTCAGGCCGATATGCGCGCCCATTAGCTCCAGCGGATGGCGGATGCGCCCCATTGGACGGGACGAAAGCGACTCGTCGCCGACCATCGTCACCTCAATGCCCGCCCCCACCACCAGCCCCGCCAACAGGCGCGTACCGGTTCCCGAATTGCCCATGTTGAGCGGTTCATCCGGCTGCCGAAGCGTTCCGGCGACGCCGGTGATGTAGAGCGCGTCGTCGCGGAAATCGGCCTTGGCGCCCATCTGCTCCATCGCGGCCAGCGTACTGCGGGCGTCTTCGCCGTTGAGATAGCCCACCACCTTCGACGTACCTTCCGCCAGCGACGCCAACATCGCCACGCGCTGGGAAATGCTCTTGTCGCCGGGAACCTTTACCGTTCCCTCCAGCTTTGCTGGGTGAACGATTTTTGATTTTAGATTTTTGCTTTCCGATGGGTGGGGCTGCGACGCGCCACCGGTCGGTTTTCCGGTTTCAGGCTTCAAACTTCACCTCTTAAGAAATTTGTTCAGTTTAAGAATCTGGTTGCGGGCGTCGGCGGCCTCTTCGAGCCAGGTGCGGATGTCGTCGCCGTTGCCCTTGCGCAAAATGGAAATCAGCCCCTGAAGCTCCTGATGGAAGCGGTCCAGCTCGGTTTCGAGCGCGGTGCGGTTGGTGTCGATGATGTCCACCCACATCTCCGCCGAACCCGAGGCCACGCGGGTGGTGTCGCGGAATCCGGTGCCGCAATAATCGGCCTTGGCGGACGGTTGGCCATCGGCCACCGACCGGGCCAGCGCG
>JBGSLE010000380.1:0-5177 GCA_041740875.1 Pontiella sp.
GCACTCAACGGTGGCGCGGTATTCATGAGCATCAACTACCGCTTCCGCGAGCACACGCCCATTCAGGACATCCTCCGCGACGCCGCTCGCGCGATCCAGTTCGTGCGCGCCAACGCGGCCCGGTTTCACATTGATCCCAAGCGCATCGCCTCCTTCGGCAGTTCGGCGGGCGCGGGCACTTCGTTGTGGCTCGCGGCGCATGATGACCTGGCCGATACAAAGTCAGCTGACCCCGTGCTGCGCCAGTCCAGCCGCATCAGCGCCGCCGGCAGTCTCAACGGCCAGGCGACCTACGACCTACGCGAGTGGGATCGCGTCATCTTTCCTTTCAAGCCTGAATGGCGTAAAGGCGAGGCTGAAGGCCCGCAGCTCTACCACTTCAAGAGCGACGCCGATTACGACACCGAACAAGGCAAGAGAATCCGCGCCGATTGCAACATGCTCGGCCTTCTCACTGCCGACGACCCGCCCATCTACCTTTCTTGCTCGACGCCCGACGGTGAACCAACTAGCCGCGGCCAACTCCTCCATCACCCGCGCCACGGTCAGGTCATCGAGCGGCGGTGCAAGGAACTCGGCATCCCCGTCACCGCCGTTTATGGCGATGACCAGAAACGGTCGGCCACGACCGAAGGCGCGGTTGTTGAGTTTCTCCTGTGCCACGTCGGCTTGCCAGTCGCGGGCGGGAATTGACCAGCGTCCACCCACGAGTCAGGAGCATAACCATGAACACTGCACGTTTCGCCAGCTTACGTCGCCTGTTGACCGGGGGTTGTTGGCTCCCTGCGCTTTGCTTGAGCTTGGCGCTTTGTCCTCATGGTTTTTTTCCGCGACAGCGCCAAAAAGCAATTTCAGTAATCTGCCTGTTTCTTTGTCTTCTTGCCGCCCCACTGTTCGCTCAGTCTTCCTATCCACCCGCATTCAAGGACGCCCGCGTCGAGACCTACCGAAAGGTCGGCTCCACCGAGCTGAAGCTTTGGATTTTCGGGGATTCGGACCCCGAGGCGAAGAAGCCCGTGATTGTGTTTTTCTTCGGTGGTGGTTGGAATGCGGGAACACCGGAGCAGTTCGAGAATCAAGCCCGGCATTTCGCAAAGCGCGGCATGATCGCCATCGCCGCCGACTACCGCGTGAAGTCCCGGCAGGGCGTGCCCGTGGTGGAATGCGTGAAAGACGCGAAAGCCGCCATCGCCTGGATCCGGGAAAATGCCCAGCGTCTCGGCATTGATCCGGACAAGATTGCCGCATCAGGAGGTTCTGCCGGTGGTCACCTCGCAGCCAGCACCGGCACGATCAGCGGTTTCGGCAGCGACGAACGTCCCAACGCCATGATCCTCTTCAACCCCGCCTGCACGCTCGCTCCCATCGCGGGCTGGCAGCCCCCAGGGGCCAAGGCTGGGGAGCTTAGCACGGAACGATTTGGCGTGGACGCACAGGTGATCTCGCCGGCACATCACATCGGCCCGCATACGCCGCCGACCTTGATTCTCCACGGCAAGAAGGACACCACGGTTCCCTACGCTTCGGTTGTCGCGTTCGAGAGTGTGATGAAGCAGGCAGGCAGGCCATGCAAACTGGTCGGGTACGACGGTGCGGGCCATGGCTTCTTCAATCGCGGCGAGGATTACGCCAAGACCCTCGCTGAAGCCGACGCTTTCCTCGTCGATCTCGGCTGGATCAACAAGTGAAGTCCCATGTCAAAACGGCCACCTGACCACACAGCGTCTGGAAAGCAACCTCCGATCAATAGAAGGAATCCACAATGAGGACAAAGATAATAGCTATTGGTGACGGCGGCTTTCGATTTGGTTCCCGCAGGCGCATGCCCGCGCCGCCTGAAAAACGATTTCCTATCCGTTTGTCGCACCGTCTGCCGCTGCCGTTCGCAATGGCGATTGTTCTTTGCTTCGGGATCGCGTCAGCCCAAGCGCAGGAGGCCGATAATCAGAAGCTCGAAAGCCTTTTGCGGCGCTTCCCGGCCGCCGACGCGAATAAGGACGGCAAGCTGACCCTCGAGGAAGCGACGGCTTACAGGGCGACGCACCCGCAGCTGGGGCGGAAACAGCAGGCGGATAAAGACGGCAAAGCCGGTGAGGAGGACGGTGACGAGGGTGTCAGCGAGGCTATGCTCAAGCTCTACGAAGCTCGCGAGTTCAAGGGTGTGCCATATCGGCTACTAAAGCCAATCGATCTGGAAAACAACCCCGACAAGAAATATCCGATGATCCTGTCGCTGCACGGTGCGGGCGGCACCGGCACTGACAACGTGCGCAACCTGAGGGAACAGAACAACGTATTGGCGGAGGAATCGTTGCGTCGCAAACACCCCTGTTTCGTGGTAGTGCCGCAGTCGATCGGGTTTTGGCGGACACCGGCCATGTCGCCGCATTATACGGATGAGAGCATCGCGAAAATGCCCGCAGACTGGAAAGATACCGTCTCACGTCATAAAAACCGATTGCAGTCTACCGAAGGTGCCTGCCTTGACCGCGTCTACCTGCTGCTCGATGCGTTGGCGAAGGAGTTTCCGATCGACACAGATCGCGTTTACGTTCTGGGTCACTCGGGGGGCGGGTTCGGCACGTGGACGGCGGTGGCCGATCAACCGAACCGTTTCGCCGCCGCGCTCAGCTCGGCCGGCTGGCTGGCACCGTGGTTCGACGCAAACATCGTGAAGGACGTGCCGTTCTGGTCGTTTCAAGGCGCCAAGGACAAGACTTCACAGGTCAGCCAAGGGAACTCGACCTTCGAGCGGATGAAGGCGATCGGAGCCAACATGAAGTTCACCGAGGTGGCGAACATAGGACACGGCGTGGGTGGGGTGGCGTTCAGGTATACCGGTGATTCCAAGGAGAACACCGGCGTGACGAAGTATGCGTCAGACCGATGCGACAAGACGGCGGACGTGTGGAACTGGCTGTTTAGCAAGAAGCGTGAGACGAGAACCACTCCATGACTCCAAAAATCTGTTCCATCCTCCTCTGCGCTCTCTGCGTCGTCTGCGGTTCAATCCACGCCGCCGACAAGCCCAACCTCGTCGTCATCCTCGCCGACGACCTCGGCTACAGCGGATGATATCCCTTCCGTAATCGGCGAGGTGAAAATGGCAAGAACGGCCAACTTCCCTCCCCTTCCCGAGGATGGAGCGATTTAGTTTCGTAAATTTTCCAACGTAACGTTGATTAACGCGTCGAACGGGGTATAACCGCACCAAGTCGAAAAATAAGCGCCGTGCGGATTGCTTTCCGGCAGCTCAGTTGCAAATCCAGGCGTGGTGCAGCGCGGCCAAGCCGGATTCACCGCAAAAGAGGGAGTTCATCGTCCATGAAAAGAATCCCGAGGGCCTCACTGGCCTGTATCGGTCTATTGATCGCATCGGCGTGGGGAGCAGCCACTTCCTACTACGACTGGTCTGGCCCGGCTTTTGCGGGCGATGTGGCCGGGGTTGACCGCTCGCCAGCGGGCGACCCAGATGGCGATCGCCTTGCGAATGCCGAGGAATACGCCTACCTGACCAACCCGCTGGCAACGAACCCCTCGCCTCTGCATATCCAGACATCGAACGGCATCCTCCGCATCGGGTTCCCTTGGAACAACGCAGCGGACGACCTCGCATGGCGGCTCGAACACACTCCGGCGCTGGTTTCCAACAGTTGGAGCACGGTTTCCAATATGGTGGTCGAATCGACGCCGGCGGGCAATCTCGACGGGGTGGTCGTGCGGCCGCTGGATGCGCCGGGCTCCACCGGTTTTTTCCGGCTCAACACCGAAGTGGCCGGGCCGGAGTTGATCGTTGACGCACTCGACGGCGGCATGGGCTGGCGGCCATTCCAAAATGCGCTGTTCGCGGATTCCTCGTCAGGACTGCTCCCCGTGGTTGGCACGGGATTCTTCAAACATTCCGTCAGCGCAAACTGGTCGCATTCGGGCCTGTGCAAGCCGACCAACCTCGTCTTGGAGGAAGGGCGCTATTTCATAACGATTTCGGTCGGACACGACGGATCTTCGCGGCCGTTCGCTGCCGGTAGCATAACACTGGGCTTTTTCGACGCCGCCAGCGCCAGCTCCATCACCAGAGGCCAGGACATCCGCGACGCGGTGGCGGCCTTTTCGGTCCTGCCCGGCGTTTCCCGCATCGAAACCTCGGCGCCGATACCGACGAACGGCTGGGTGCAATGGAACATCGAATATGTCGTCGCCCCCGGCAGTGCCGCGATCGGGAAAACCGTCGGCTTCGGCATCCATGCGCAGAGCAAGGGCGACGGCGGCAACCAGGCGCTGTTCGACGGGCTTTTCATCTCCTTGGCCGAATTCGACGGCATCCATGTGCAAGTGGCGGACGCCGTGCGCACGAACCTGCCCCCAACCCTCTTCAACGGACATCTGGTGCACCACAAGGCGGCGATAAGCAACGCCATCTGGGATTGCCGCACCACCGGCAACACGTTGAGGCAGGGCTACACGGCGCAGGCGTTCCATGACACGAAACTGCGCGGCGTGCGCTATCCGGGCGGCACCGCCGCGCGGGAGTGGTACGACTACGACGACCAGGGCGGCGTGGCGTGGCTTTCCTCCAACGGCGTCTCCAACACCAGCACGGGGACGCTCGACACGGTCGCCGATGTGCTGGAGTGGTGCCGCGATGCCGCGCTGCAATCCTACTTCATTGTTCCGGTCGTGCGCTTCTGGGAGGGCGGCCAGTATGCCGTCGCCTCGAATTATGCCGCCCACGCGGTGTCCGTCACCAAGGCGGCGGCCGATGGGCTGGGCGCGCCGATGCCGGAATACTGGGACATCGGCAACGAAATCTACGAGCCGGAATACGACAGTGCCGAGTACGCGCGTTTCGCCGGCCCCATCGCGTTGGCGATCAAGGGGATTGACTCCAGCCTCAAGCCGGTCGTTTGCGTCAAGCGCAACAACACGGCCGCCGCGCAAAAGATGGTGGAGACGCTCCAGTCGCAGCCGGAGTGGTGGAACGCCGTCGGGGGCGTCACCTTCCACGCGCTGAACGTCAGCGAGCAAACCTGGGGTGGCAACGGGCTCTACAACCAGGCCATGGACATCCAGGCGCTCTTTCCCGGCAAGGAGTTTCTCGTCACGGCCCTTTCTCCTTCCGATGTCAGCGGACTCGAATGCGCCAACGCGGTGCTCGGCAGCTACGAGCAGCTCATCCG
>JBGSLE010000381.1:0-2741 GCA_041740875.1 Pontiella sp.
GGCCGGGGCCGTCGAACCGCTCCAATGCGAGCGGGATGGCGGCATCAGCCGCGAGCGAGAGTAGCGAGCCTGCCACGAGTGCGGGGGCGAACGGTTTCATATTCAAGTCCCTATCCGATGCGGTTTCCATGGCCATCCGTCAGGCATTGGCAACGGTGTATTTGCGATCAAGCGTCTCGCCGTGCTGTTGATACCACTCCTTCAGCAAGCGGCGATGCTCCACTAGAACGGGGGCGGCGGCGGGATCCAGCGCCAGATTTTGCATTTCGCCGGGATCCGCGATTACGTCGATCAACTGTTCCCGGCGCGCGCCCGAGCCATAGACAATGTATTTGTAGCGCTCGGTGCGGACCATCCGGCTGTTTCCGTTTTCGGACACCAGGCTGTTGCGCCACGAGGCGGGCGCACGCCCTTCGGCCAGCGCGCGAATGCTTTTTCCCTTCAGCGCCGGGGGCGGAGGAATGCCGGCAAAGTCGCAAAGGGTCGGAATCAAATCCAGCCCGGTCGACACCAGATGGCTTTTATCCACCTGCCCCGGCGTGGTGACGCCCTTCCAGCTGACAATCAATGGCACCCGCGCGGCCTCTTCGTAAAAGAGCGACTTGTGTTCCAGCCGGTGCGCGGCATCCATGTCGCCATGGTCGCTGGAAAAGACGACCACGGTGTTTTGGTCGAGCCCGGTTTCGCGCAGGGCAGACAAGACCACCCCGATTTCCGCATCCACTTTTTCGGTCAGCCGGGCGTAGGCCCAGCGGTGCATCCGCCACTGTTCCTCCGTCCAGTTTTTCCGGGTATGGGTGCGGAAACCGCGCGTGTCGCCCGCCAGCACGTTTTCCGGCTCGCCCGCGGGGATTTCATGGTTGGCGGGGAGGGGCGGGCACACCGTGTCGAAAAATTCCTTCTTCGACATGCCCGTCGGCAGCTCCAGCGCATCCACCAGCGGCTTTGGCCTCGCGACCTTGCTGCCGGGGCTTTTTTCATCCTGGATGGCCATGAAACAAATATCGTGCGGATTGATGAACGAGGCGACCATCAGGAAGGGCTTGTCCCGTTTCTGCCGCAGGAATTGCGCACAGGTGTCGGCCAGCTTGGGCCCTGCATCATTGGTTATGTTCGTGAATCCGATCGACTCCAGCGTCATGGGAAGGTGGACCTTGCCGCCATAGACCGTCTCGTAGCCCGCGCTCCTGAATACCTGGCCGAGGGAACGGGACAACACTTCCGCCGATGGCTTGGCCACTCCGGCCTTGGAGTTGGATTCCATGTTGATCCGGCTGGGCAACACGCCGGTCATCATGCTGAACCGCGACGGACTGCAGACGGGGTTGGCGCAGTAGGCGAGGTCGAAGCGCGTCCCCGTCGCCGCGAGGCTGTCCATCTCCGGCGTTTTGAGAAAGGGGTTTCCCGTGCAGCCCATCATACCCGCGTGCTGCTGGTCGGTGAAGATGAACAGGATGTTCGGCTTGGCCACGGGGGCGTTCGCCAGCGCCTGCAAGGAACCTCCAAATGAAACCGCCATGGATCCGGCAATCGTGAATGACCTTCTTGTGCTTTTCATACGGGTTCCTTGTTTATGTGTTCACGGCAACGGGACGTGTGCTTCCTGGTAGAGCGCAACCGGCCCCAGCAACCCCGAGGGTTGGAGCTTGCGCTCTTTTTCATAGAAATTGTACGTGGTGAAGGTGCGGCGCGGCCCGGCGGGCGGTGGCTCGTTGCGCGTGTACCAACCCACCATCTTGCCCGAGGCCGCATAGCCGTCGGTGCGCTCCAGCCGTTCGTCGCCGATCAGGCGGTTGGCCCAGGTGTTTGTCACCCGGATTTCCAACTCGTTTTTTCCGGCCTTCAGCGCGGCGGTGGCATCGATCGCAAATGGCGGTTTCCAGAGCGTGCCCACGGCGTGGCCATTGATGGAGACCTCTGCGGCAATCGCGACGCGGCCAAGGTCGAGGACGACCCGGTTGCCGGCGCGCAGCCAGTCGGCCGGCACGGTGACGGTCTTGCGGTAGACGGCGGTGCCGGAATAATACTGGATGCCTTCGTCCGCGTGGTCTTTCCAGTCCACGAGCGGATCGAAGACAATCGCTTCCGGGCCGCCCCAGGCGGTGTCGAACGCCACCTGCCACGGGCCTTGGACCGGAATCGGCTCCGGTAGTTTCGCGGCGGCCTTTTGCGGCTGTGGCGTGCTGGCGGTCGGTTTGCGGAACAGGATGAAGGCCGAGCCATTTCCCGGCAGCGGGAGCGTGACCTCCGTCCGCCCCTCCTTTTGCGTGAACCCGGTGATAAACTCGCGTTTGCCGGTATCGGCATCCCAGAGTTCCGGCAGGCGGTCGCCGACGCGGAAGGAAACCGTCCGCTCTCCGTCGCGCTTGGATGGGTTGACGAAAAAGTAGCAATCCGTTTCGCCGATCTCCCTGTGGATAAAAGCGGCTTTTTCGCCGTCGATCAATAAGTCGGGCTCGATGGCGTGCTCGGCGAAGAGTGGTTCCCACGTTCCTTTTGGATGGACCGTTTCCATGCGCCAGACGGCGTCCGCCAGCGCGGCGAACTCGGCGCGTTGCGCCAGCCCTTCGCGATAGCCAATCGGCGCGTTGGGTTTCGGGCCGACGATGAGGGCGCCCGCCGCCGCGAGTTCCTGGATGCGCTTGAGGGTTTGCAGGCTCATCTGCTCGGCGTTGCGCAGCGCCAGCACCCGGTAGCTCGTGCCTTCCGGCAACACGAGCCGCCCGTCCTTGACGCTGATC
>JBGSLE010000382.1:0-5809 GCA_041740875.1 Pontiella sp.
AAAAACCGGGACATTGTTTCCGACCAGATCCCAGTTGCCCTCTTTCGTGTAGAATTTGACGGCGAATCCCCGCACGTCACGCGGGGTGTCCACCGAACCTGCGCCGCCCGCTACGGTCGATATCCGCGTGAACACCGGGGTCTTCTCACCAACCTCGGTCAATATTTTTGCCGTAGTGTATTTTTTCAACGAGGCGGTGAGCTCGAAGAATCCATGCACGCCCGTCCCCCGCGCGTGGACGATCCGCTCGGGAATGCGCTCATGGTCGAAGTGGGTGATTTTTTCGCGGAGGATAAAATCCTCCAGCAGCGTAGGGCCTTGCGGATGGGACCGGAGCGAGTTTTGGTTATCAGAAAGGGCGACACCCTGGTTCGTGGTGAGCGCGGGATGCACTCCGGCAGCGATTTGGTGCAATTCGCCGCCGGAACCCAGTTGTGAGTCCCTGTCGGAAACCGAATCATTTTTCTGATTTTGTTTTTTTGAAGTACGCGGTGCCACTTTTTTATTCACACTGCCTCCCTAATCGTATGCGGTTTAGGTCAAGACGTTTTAACTTAACGGTCTGCTTCAGGACGCCTTCGCCAACAGCGCTCCGAAGACCATGCCGAGGATGGTGCTGATCCACACATTAGACGACAGCGGACAGGCTCCCGAGGAACATCCGGTGAAGCGGTACATTGCGAAACCAAACAGACCGCCGATAACTAGACCAATGACTAAACGGATCCACATGATTCGAACTCCTTTCGCTCCGCCAGAATGAAGTCGCATTGCGAGAGCCCTCCTCTCATTGGGCGGTGCTCCGCATTACTTCAGTTGCGTCGCCGCGAAGTCCCAGTTCGCCAGATGGTCCAGGAAAGCCTGGACGAAATCTTTGCGGCGGTTTTGGTAGTCGAGATAGTAGGCATGCTCCCAGACATCGCACGTCAGGAGCGCGGTTTGTCCGTGCGCGAGCGGCGTATCCGCATTGGACGTCTTGACGATCTTCAACGAGTCTCCTTCCAGCACCAGCCAAGCCCATCCGCTCCCGAACTGGGTCATGGCGGCTTCGCTGAAGGCGGTCTTGAAGGCATCGAAACTGCCGAACGCGGCATTGATCCGCTCCGCGAGCCTACCGGTCGGCACACCTCCGCCGTTGGGTTTCATGCTTTTCCAGAAGAACGTGTGGTTCCAGACTTGGGCGGCGTTGTTGAACAGACCCGCCTGATCCGGTTTTCCCGCCGTCTTCCGGATGATCTCTTCCAGCGGCAGACCGGCCATCTTCGCGCCGACCGCGAGTTTATTCAGGTTGTCCGCGTAGGCCTGATGGTGCTTGCCGTAGTGGAAGCCCAGCGTTTTCGCCGATAGGTGCGGTTCCAATGCATCCTGCGCGTAGGGCAAAGCCGGCAGCACGAAAACGGATACGTCTCCGCCGGGAGTCTCCCCGGATGCCTGCGCCTTCGCCGCGATCACCATGCCCACCAACGGCACCAGAATCAACATCGTCAACAAACCCTCGCTGAAATACATATTCATCTTTCGCTCTCCTTTCGACATCCAGGCGGCGGCATGGCCCGATGCTCTGCCGCCGCCACCGTTTCCGCACACCTAGTTGGCTTTTTTAGAGACCGTGCAGCAGCCGGGACTTCCCTCGGCCATGCCGCACATCCCGCATTTCGCCGCGCCCGGCTTGCAGCACGCGTCCGATCCTTTGATCTGGCCGCACATGGGGCACAGGGCGGCCGTTTCAACCGTTGCGCCAGCGTCCTTCCAGCCCGCGAGCCCTCCCGAGAAGTACTTCACGTTGGTGTAGCCTAGTTTCGTCGCAGCCTCGGCGCCGGCCTTGTAGGCCATGCACTGGGGCCCGCCGCAATAGGCCACCACCAGCGCGGACTTGTCCTTGGGCAGCTTCTTGGCGAGATCCGCCTTTGCGGCATCGAAATCGATGGCTCCCGGTATGTGACCGCTCTCGTAGGACTTGCTGCCGTTGCAGTCCAACAGGGTGACGTCCTTGTCTTCCATCGCTTGCTTGAGATCGGCCAGACTGATGTCCGGCACGCCGCTCATGGTCTCTGATCCGTCGCCCGTAGCCATTGAACCGGAATCCGCATTCCTAGGGCGTGATCCCATCGCCATTGCTGTTCCTGTCGAACCCGCCAGTACCGCCGCCATAACTCCGCACAATATCGCTTTCATAGGTGGTTCCTTTCGCTCTCTATGTTTCCTGCTCCCACACGGGTACTACACTATTCATTGTGCCGGATTCGTTCGGCACGCTCTCGGGGCAGTTCGGGTCAACACGCCACTCGCCATTGACAACGAACTTGTACTCGTGCCGCCCCGCCGGCAGAACGAGCGTCGCTTTGAAGTGCCCGCTGCCCGCGTTGTCGCTCATCCGGTGCTGCGTCGGATTCCAGTGGTTGAACGACCCGGCGACAAACACGTCGCTCCCCGGATCCGCCGTCAACTGGAAACTGACCCTCTTGCCCCTGCTATCTGTCGAATGCTTCATCGTTACTCCTTTCTTGCATCTGACTTCTGCCGCATAGCTTCCGTCCTCTCGATCCTTGATCCTGCGCGCGTCGTCCGCACGGGGCCTTGCTCGCTCACCGAGTCTGGCGGTGTTTGGTCCTCGCCGATTCCGTGCGGGGTCGAGGGAAGCTGGAAGCTGCCATTTGCCTCAATCCGTTGTTTCTCCTGTTGCGCAAAAAACTCAAACAGAAGCTTGGCTGCCGTCGGTTGCGCTGTCTGCGCCATGTGTTGCGCGTACGCCAGGATCCGGAGGTCGCCCGTCGCCACTGCTCTGGTTTGCGGCATCGTCGACATCTAGGCTCCGTCCTTGGCTATCGTTGCCGATCCCTTCATGACGACTGCTCCTTCTGTCTCATACGTTCATTTGCCTCACGCTCTACACCCTTCCCGTGAGAACCAGTATGAGCAGGACCAGGACAATGATCCCCAGCAGCCCGCTTGGATAGTAGCCCCAGTTCTTGCTGTGCGGCCAGGTGGGCAAGGTGCCCACGATCGCTAGGACCAAGAGAATCAACAGTATCGTTCCTACCGTCATGATCCGCTCCTTTCGGGTTGCGCTATCTGCAACTGTGGGCGGCACGTTACGCGCTGTGCGGGGGCTTGGCCATGGGGTGTATCCCTACCTCGGCAAACGCGTCCGCAGAGGCGGCAAGAGGCCGGGTTTTAGCCGAGCATCGGTTAGGGGCTTGGTGGTGCAGGTGGAAACGGAGCTGGCGGCGGAGCCTTTCTGCGCATTAGTAGGCAGAGATTTCACCCCTGTTTTCGGCGAAAATTCGCTGCGTTTCGCTTCGGATCGGCGGCATCCTCGACCTAGAACGCTGCGTTCGTGGCAGGCGCGCCGCCCGCGATACAGGCCGTTTCGGCGTCGAGGCGGTAGCGATCGGTGTAGATCCATATCCACCCAATCAGCGCAAAGCGCTAATAATGGCCAGATTGGCTTGACCGTTAAACCTCGCTGAATAATATCCGTGGTTCACTTTTTGAACCCCCGACCTGGTTTTGCTGAAATATCTAAAATTCAAGGAGATAGGTAAATGACGAAGAGAGATTTGGTAATGCGCATCGCGGATGAGACCGGCATGATCCAGCAGGATGTCTACGCGGTGATCCAAAAGAGCCTCGACTACATCGTCGAAGCGCTTGAACAGGGTGATACCGTTGAATTCCGCAACTTTGGCGTCTTCGAAGTGCGCGCCCGCAAGAAACGCATCGGCCGCAACCCCAACAAGCCGGAAAACGTGGTGACCATTCCCGAGCGCAAGGTGGTCAAGTTCAAGCCGGGCAAGATCATGCGCGAACGCATCACCGGCGAGTAGGCCCGTTGCCGGTTTCAGCATGCCGATTGCCGAGGTCCAGCCCGGCTGGACAACGGCGTCGCAGACCCGAAAACCGAAAACCGGAAATCGAAAATGGCAAGTAGCGACTTCCAGCCCCTGCAAGGCATGTCCGACATTGGTGCACCGGAAATCCATCTCTGGCGCATGATCGAGGAGCGTGCGCGCCGGCTCTTCCAGTGCTACGGCTACGAGGAACTGCGCACGCCGGCGATCGAAAAGCTCTCGGTCTTCAAGCGTTCCCTCGGCGACACCACCGACGTGGTCCAGAAGGAGATGTATTCCTTCGAAGACCGCGGCGGGCGCGAGATCGCGTTGCGTCCCGAAGGCACGGCCGGCACGATCCGCCATCTGGCGGGGCGCGGCGAGGAAGGCATGAACGCGCGGGTCTTCTACATCGCCCCGATGTTCCGCTGCGAACGGCCCCAAGCCGGCCGCAAGCGGCAGTTCCACCAGGTCGGGGTCGAGGCGACCGGCGAGCCCAATCCGCTCGCCGACGCCGAATGCATCGCGCTCCAGCAGCACCTGTTGCAGGAGTGGGGTTTGACCGGCTCCATCATCAAGATCAACAGCCGGGGAACCCAGGAAGACCAGCAGCGGATTGCCGAAAACCTGCGGCGTCTGCTCGAACCCAGCCGGACCGGGCTTTGCGAAGATTGCCAACGCCGGATGGATGAAAACGTCCTGCGCGTCATCGACTGCAAGAACGAAGGCTGCAAGGCGATCGCCAACGCCCTGCCGGAAATGCGCGAATTCATGACGCCGTCATCGCAGGACTATTTGAAGACGGTCATCGAAACCCTCGCCAAAATGGGCATTCCGGTGGAATACGACCGGACGCTGGTGCGCGGGCTCGACTACTACGTCCACACGGTATGGGAAATCACCCACGGGGCGCTGGGCTCGCAAAACGCCATCGCCGGCGGCGGGCGCTATGCGATCGCCCTGGGGAACAAGTCCATTCCGGGCGTCGGTTTCGCGATGGGCATGGAGCGCGTCATCACCTCGCTCGAAGCCTGCGGTATCACCGCCGAACAATTTGCGCCGGCGGGCGGACTCTGGCTCGTCTCGCTCGGCGAATCCGCATTGGCCGCAAACATGGCGCTGTCCCGCGAACTGCGCGCCAAGGGAGTCCGCTGCGGCATGGACCTCGAAGCCAAAAGCATGAAGGCGCAGATGCGCAAGGCCGACCGCGCCCGCGCCGAAAAGGTCGTCATCCGCGGCGACGAGGAACTCGCCAAGGGCACCCTTG
The DNA here is from genome assembly GCA_041740875.1 of Pontiella sp. Taxonomy (GTDB): domain Bacteria; phylum Verrucomicrobiota; class Kiritimatiellia; order Kiritimatiellales; family Pontiellaceae; genus Pontiella. The sequence goes on from JBGSLE010000382.1 coordinate 5,098, forward strand.
TTTTGAAAGACATGAAGGACGGTTCGCAGCAGGAATGCGAACTCAGGCAATTTATCCACGATGCCCAGCCCGCAACGCTGCGCGTCTAACCCTCGGTTTTAGGAGAACACCATGCATCGTTACAGAACCCACAAGTGCGGCGAGCTCAGGAAAGGGCACGTCGGCCAAACCGTCAGGCTGTCCGGCTGGATACACAGCGTGCGCGACCACGGCGGCATTATTTTCATCGACCTGCGCGACCACTACGGCCTAACCCAGATCGTCATCGATCCCTCCCAGCCTTTCTACAAGGGCGTGGAGCATTGGCGCGTCGAATCCACGATCAGTTTCACCGGCAAGGTGGTTGATCGCCTTCCCGCGGCCGTGAACCCGAAACTCGCCACCGGCGATATCGAAATCGTGGCGGCGGAGATGGAAATGCTCGGCGAATCCAAGGTGCTCCCCTTCCAGGTTTCGAAGGAGGAAGAGTGCAACGAGACGATGCGCCTCGAATACCGCTTCCTCGACCTGCGCCGCGCCAGCCTGCACAACAACCTCATCCTGCGCTCCAAGGTGATCGCCCGCATCCGCGAACTGATGACCGCCGAAGGCTTCATGGAAATGCAGACGCCGATCCTGACCAGCAGCTCGCCCGAAGGCGCGCGCGACTACCTGGTGCCGAGCCGCGTCCATCCCGGCAAGTTCTACGCCCTGCCGCAGGCCCCCCAGCAGT
>JBGSLE010000383.1:0-3561 GCA_041740875.1 Pontiella sp.
ACGGCGTCGGCGCGCGCACGTCCGCCACAAAATCGGCGATCGTGAAATCGATCTCGTGCCCCACCGCCGAAATAACCGGTATCTCCGAATCCGCGATGGCCCGCGCCACCACCTCCTCGTTGAAGCACCACAAATCCTCGATGCTCCCGCCGCCGCGCCCGACGATGAGCACGTCGATGTCGGCGCGCGAATTCAAATACCCGATCGCGGCGGCGATGCTTTTTGCGGCCGTCGGCCCTTGCACCACCACGGGCGCCAGCAGGATTTCCACGTTGGGAAACCGGCGGGTGAGCACGTTGATGATGTCGCGGATCGCTGCGCCCGTCGGCGAGGTGACCACGCCGATTTTACGAGGCAACAGCGGCAGCGGTTTCTTGCGGGCGGCATCGAACAACCCTTCGGCGGCCAGCTTCGCCTTCAATTTTTCGAACTGCTCCTGGAGCGAGCCCTTGCCCGCCTCCTCCATTTGGGAAGCGATGAGCTGGTAGCGGCCGCTGGCCTCGTACAGGCTCGGACGGGCCAGCATCTGCACCTTGAGCCCATCCTTCGGCGCGAACGGCACGCGCGCGTTGTCGTTGCGGAACATCGCGCACGCCACCACCGCATGCTCGTCCTTGAGATTGAAATACCAATGGCCGCTGGAATGGACGGTGACGCGTGACAGCTCGCCCTCCACCCACACCTCGCCGATGCCGCTCTCCAGCACCATCCGCGCCTTGCGGTTGACCTCCGCCACCGAATAGATTTTGCGTTCCGTGCCCATGTTTTACCGATTTGCTCAATCATTGAGTATTTTTACTCAACCATTGAGTAATCCATCAGACCGCGATCCGGAGCCGCTCGATGGAAACGGCCTTGCCGCTTTTCATGTCGACATTGACGATCGCCCCTTCGAGGGTCGGGTTGCCGGTGGCGACGTCGAACTTGTGCGGCACGCCGGTAAGGAATTTCTTGAGGACCGGTTCGACCTCCCGGCCCAGGACGGAATCCTTCGGGCCGGTCATGCCGAGGTCGGTGATGTAGGCGGTGCCGTTGGGGAAGATGGTTTCGTCGGAGGTTTGGCAATGGGTATGGGTGCCGAAGACGGCGCTCACGCGGCCATCGAGGAAGCGGCCCATCGCCATGCGTTCGGACGAGGCCTCGCCGTGCATATCGACCAAGACCACCTTGCTGCCGCCGAGTTCGCCCTTGAGCAACCGGTCGATCGCCTGGAAGGGGCAGTCTACCGGCGGCATGAAGACGCGGCCGACCAGTTGGGCCACCACCACCGGGCCTTCCGGGGTTTCGACGCGCACCCAGCCTTTGCCGGGCGCGCTTTTGGGATAGTTGGCCGGGCGCACGATGCGCGTTTCCAGGTCGATGCCCGCCACCATCTCCTTCGCGTCCCAGGCGTGGTCGCCGAGCGTCACCACATCGGCCCCGGCGCTGAGCAGGGCGTTGGCGATTTCCGGCGAAGGTCCGCGGCCGGATGATGCGTTTTCGCCGTTGGCGACCACGAAGTCGATCCGCCCCTCCTCCTTGAGCTGCTTCACCACCTGCACGAAGGCGCTGCGCCCCGGCTTTCCGACAATGTCCCCGACCAGCAAAATTTTCATGGTGCCTCGTTTCCAATAATCGGGGCGGAGTCTACATAAAAGCCCTGCCGTGTCGAGGGCTCACCGCCTACCCCTCCTCCGAGGGGTAGGCGTCGGGTTCGGCGTTGCCCGCCATTTCAAGGCGCGGGGTCGAGCAGCTGCGCCTTTTCGACGAGGCGGATGAATTCGGCGCGGTAGCCCTCGGAGTCGGCGCCCTTGGACTTTTTGGCGCGTTCGATGACGGCGCCGTAGCTGGCGCTACCCTTGAATTCCGAACCGCGCAGCAGCAGGCCGAATTCGGCGACGGAGCTGGCGAAGCGGAGGTTGCCGGTCGCTTCGATGGATTCGCAGTCGGCGGCGGAAACGGCTTGGGAGATCAGTTTGCTGACGTCGCCATCGGGCTGCTTGTAGCGCAGGTTGACGGTCATCAGCTCACCGCTCTTGTTCAGTTTGGTTCGCTGGTATTTCAGCGCGCCGGCGACGGGAACCGGTTCGTCCGATCCGGCGGGGATGATCTCGTAGAGCGCGGTGACGGTGTGGCCTGCGCCAAGTTCGCCGGCGTCCTTGGTGTCGTCGTTGAAATCCTCCTTGGCGAGCAGGCGGTTTTCGTAGCCGACCAAGCGGTAGGCCTTTACCTGCGCCGGGTTGAATTCGACCTGCACCTTGACGTCCTTGGCGATGGTCACGAGCGTACCGCCCATTTCGCTGACGAGCACCTTCTTGGCTTCGAGGATGTCGTCGATGTAGGCGTAGTTGCCGTTGCCCTTGTCGGCCAGTTTTTCCATGCGGGAATCCTTGAGGTTGCCGGTACCGAAGCCGAGCACGGTGAGGAAGATGCCGGATTTGCGCTTTTCCTCGACCAGGCGGGTGAGCGCGCCGTCGGAGCTGACGCCGACGTTGAAGTCGCCGTCGGTCGCGAGGATGACGCGGTTGTTGCCTTTTTTAATAAAGCTCTCTTGCGCCTTTTTGTAGGCCAGCTCGATCCCCGCGCCCCCGGCGGTGGAGCCGCCGGCGCCGAGCCGTTCGATCGCTTCGATCACGCGGGTTTTGTCGGAGGTCGGCTCCAGGACGCAGCCGGCGGCGCCGGCGTAGACGACGATGCCGACGCGGTCCTGCGGGCGCAATTCGTCGACCAGCAGGCGCAGGGCGGATTTGAGCAGCGGCAGCTTGTCGGGGCTATCCATCGAGCCGGAGACATCGAGCAGGAAGACGAGGTTGTTCGGCGGCAGGTTTTCGGTTTCGATCTTCAACCCCTGAAGCCCGATCAGCGCGAGCTGGTGCGCCGGGTTCCACGGGCAGTCGGCCAGTTCGGTCGAGACGATGAACGGGTCGCCGCCCTGCGGTTGGGGATAGTCGTAGGTGAAATAGTTGACCATCTCCTCGATCCGCACCGCGTCCGGCGGCGGCAGCTGGTTGTTGGCGAGGAAGCGCCGGACGTTGGCGTAGGCCGCGCGGTCGACGTCGATCGAGAAGGTCGAGAGCGGGTTTTCCAGCGCCGTCTTGAAGGTGTTGTCGACGATCCGGTCATACTGCTCGGTGTTGAATTCCGGAACCGCCTGCTTTTTGACGCCGAAATAGTCGGCCTCTTGTAGCACGCCACGGCCCAACGCCCCGGCCGGGGCGCCGGAGGCGGCGGCCATGCCCGCATCCAGGATCGGAGCGGGTTCGGGCATCGCGATCTCCGCAAATTCGCTTTTCGGGCTTTTTACCACGACCCGCTGGCGCAACTGGGGCTTGGGCTGGGCGTCGGCGGACCCGGCGGGCATCTGGAGTTTTTTCAGCTGCGCCTTCGGGCGGGACTGGTTGGCATCGGCGGCGTTGAAGGAGGTGGAAAACGCCTTCTCTTCCTTTTGGATGACGGTGACCATCACGAAGCTGAAGCTCAGGAAGAGGAAGAGGCTAAAGGCCGCCGCCGTGACGAGGCCGGCGCGGAATTGCGGGCTGTACCAAGCCTCGGCCAGCCGTTCCCGGCGCGTGGCGCGGACGG
>JBGSLE010000384.1:0-13552 GCA_041740875.1 Pontiella sp.
GCGAGCACGCGCGCACCCGCTTCCCGCTCATGGGCTCCCACGTCGTCGCGTCCTGCGAAAGTTGCCACGAGGGCGCGGCCGCCGGTCAGTTTCGTGGCGCGCCGATCCAGTGCGATATCTGCCACCGCGCCGATTTGGCCAGTGCTTCCGAACCCAATCATCTGGCCAACGGATGGACCGTCGATTGCCAACGTTGCCATACGCCGGTTGCTTGGAAAGGCGGTTTTGTTCAGCACGATTTTTTCCCGCTAGTCGGCGGCCATGGAGGACTCGATTGCGTGCAGTGCCATGCCGGTGGAGTCTTTACCGGATTGTCGCCGGATTGCTATGGCTGCCATCAGGCAGACTACCAGGGTGCGCCGGAGCATGTGGCGCAAGGCTATTCGACCGACTGCCGGAGCTGCCACACGGTTTCTGGCTGGGTTCCGGCGGTGATCGACCATTCGTTCTTTCCGTTGACGGGCGGACATGCGTTGCCGTCGTGTTCTGCATGCCACACGGGTGGTGGCTTCGACGGCCTTTCCCCGGCGTGCTATTCATGCCATAGCAGCGACTTCCAATCCGCGCCCGACCACGTCAGCCAAGGCTTTTCGCAGGATTGTACCGCCTGCCATACGACGGTGGCCTGGATCCCGGCCAATTTCCGGCACACCTTCCCCTTGGTTGGCAACCACGACCTGTCATGCGTGTCGTGCCACACCAGCGGCAACACCCAGGTATTCAGCTGTCTGGAATGCCACGAGCATAGGCAGAGCGAAACGGATAGCGAACACCGCGAGGTAAATGGCTACAGCTACAACTCGCAGGCTTGCTACAACTGCCATCCTAACGGTAGGGACTAACATGGGCATGAATCTCCAGAACGGTTTTGCCATCGCGACCCTGCTTGTTTGCGTTAGTGTCGCATCGCATGCGGCAACCCAGCGCACGGATGCGCGGATCACCTACAGCATTCCCGAAGGCGTGTATGTGGATGTCGGCACGGACAATGGCCTTTCGCAAGGGGGGAAGGGCACCCTGGTGTTCGGGGATGGACGCTCCCTGGTGTTCGAGGTGGTCCAGGCGGCCAGCAAAACCGCCTTGTTGCGGTTGGAAGGGCTGGGAGCGGAACTGGTGGGCGATTTGCGTACCTTGCCCGTCGAACTGGTCTTCCAGTCCGCGGAAAAAACCGATGGGCCACCAGCGGCGGAAGAGGGAGCACGCTCTGGTGGGGAAGCGGAAACCGCCCCCTTTGTTCCTCTGCTGTCTCCCGCGAAGCAGGCTGTACAGGCGCCCCGCAGCGAAAATGTCAGCCACGGCAACGTGGGCATTCGTCAGGATTTCTTGACCGGAACCGAAAACGAACTCGACCGCATGGGTACCCGGCTCTATTCCTCCGGCAGCATCGACCGGCTTTTCGGCAGCGGCTGGAGCTTCAATTGGTCGGGTAGCGCCCGCTATCGCACCGGCGATGGCTACCGCGAACATCCCGAGTACGAAACGGTCCAGCCGCTGATCTACGGCGCCATGCTCCAGCAAACCTTCGACAGCGGCAGCTTCATCCGGCTCGGCCGATTCCTGCCTTTGGAATTGCCGGGTGTCGGCTATATCGATGGCGTGCAACTCGAAACCGATCCCGGCAACCATTGGCGCTTCGGCGTAGTGGGAGGGCTGAAGCCCAGCCGCGTCAATTTGGAGGCGACGGTGGCCGAACCGACCATAACCGGCTATGCGACTTTCGAAGCCGGAGCGCGTGGCGCAAGCTACTATTCCGGCACCGCCGGCCTGCTCTCTTCGCTGTTCAAGGGCGAGCCCGATCGCCTTGCCGTCCTATTCGACCAGCGCGCGAGCCTCGGTACGCGCTTCGACCTGTTTTCAACCGCAGCGATCGATTTCGGCACGGCCAACACCACCAACAGCCAAACCCAGCTATCGAGTTTCGACCTGACCGGTTCGTACAAGCTGCACCGCAACCATACCCTGCGGGCCGGCGCAGACCATTGGCAGCGCACCGATACCTTCGCCGAACGCGATCAATTGCGAATAATCGACGACCGCCTCTTCGACGACGGCTACTGGCGCTATTGGATCGGCGGATTGCATCGGCTACCCCTCGGTCTCAGTTTGAACGAAGAGGTGGCCTACACGGTTGCAGACGAGCTGGATGACGCCATGCGTTGGCGCGTCGGACTCACGCGGACCGGGTTGTTCCAATGGCCTACCGCCAGCGCGGCGGCCACGGTCTACAATCTCGAAGCCATGGATGGCAGCGGCTACGGCGGCCTGCTTTCGGCGTATTTGCCGTTCTGGGACAGCCGCTTTTCCGTGCGGCCCTCCGCCAGCATTCGCTGGATTGAACCTGAAAACGGTGCCAGCGAGCTTTCCGTCTCCTATTATGCGCTCTATCTCGATGTCCGTCTGACGAAGGCGTGGCTGCTCACTGGCGGATTGACCCAAACCCAAGGCGACGGAGCCGATTCCACCTTGCTCGATCTCGGACTGCGCTACAGTTGGTAATCGGCACAGTCCGGACGCTGTTTCCGCTCGGCATTGCCGAAATCCCCAGCGGCCATGTGTCAATCAAACCGGCCGGAAACCGCGCACTCCAGCTTCCGAAGGCCACAAACCCTTAATAGTAAGGGGGAAACGGCATCGGCGTTGCCGGAAGGGCATTGCTCGCACCATAAAGCACGACCAGCGCGAACAGCATTGCGATCAAGGCGATGATCGCCAGGATGCTCCAGAATGTTTTTTCATGGAACAAATGGCCCGTGGCGTGGGTTGCCTTGACGGTGCTGTCATGCACGTGGTGCAACACGTCCTTGATTGTTGGAACCATGTTCATGCCACTACCTCCTTTCCAACCCGTTTGACAAAAAAGGGATAGGTACGCTCAACCGAGGTTCCTGGCCGCGGCGGATCCATCGTCGCCGCCACGGAGGCGCAGGGACGGGGTGCGTCGGAATGCGGCCTTTAATGGGGAAAAACGGGGTGCGCGGGCTTTTTTGGCAGTTATTGGCTTGAATTGTTCCTTTGGGCATATACCTTGTTACGAATCGCACATGCTGTGCATGGGGCACGGCCTTGGCTGTGCAGTGCGCAGGTGGGTCGGCAACCTGTTGCCGGACGATTTAGGAAGCAGCGTACGAGGGGTTTTTATGATGTCTTATAGTGTTTGTGGGAGATCGTTGCGTGCATTGGCCTTCGCCGCCGCATTGGTTGCCGGATCGGCCATGGCGCAGGAATACCGGACGATGGGCATATCGGATGTCGTTGCCAGCGCCGACCGTTTGCTGCAGCGCGGCGATTATGCCGCAGCCATTCCTCCCCTCGAGGAAGTCATCCGCCGGACGAAGGATTTGACCGACGAGCAGGGCAAGGACACCGTCCAAACCTGCCGTTTCCAGCTGGCGCGTGCATTCTACCAGACGGGCGACGTTCCGGCCGGCATGCGGATCCTTGAAGATTATTTGGCGCACGACCCCCGCAAGCAGGAGCGCATGGCCCTGCGCATGATGGCCCAGGGTTTCTTCGACGTCCAGGAGTGGGGCAAGATCGAGGAAGTCGCCAAGCGCCTGCTCGGACTCCCCGACCTTCAGCCCGAAGACCTGCTCAATGGCAACCTGCTGCTCGGCCAGGCACTGTTCCGCCAGTCGAAGTGGGTGGATTGCATCAAGCCCCTCACATACACCGCCGACCATTCCACCGACGAACGCATCAAGGGGTTGTGCCAGATCATGATCGTACGGGCCATGGTGGAATCGGAAAACTGGCGCGAGCTGTTTGCCTGGATCCCCCGCCTTTACCGCACGGACGCGAAATACGACATTACGCTGAACCTGACCCTGATGAAGGCGGGCAAGGCGCGCTTCGAAGCCGGCGGGCCGGACGACATGCTCAACGCGCTGCTGCTCTACCGCATGGTGCTGCCGCGCGAGGAGCTGCTGGCTTTTGCGAACAAGCGCATCGAAACCCTGTCGCGCAAACTGGCCGAGGACAAACGGATCGGCATCCGCGACGCGGACGCCAAGGAGCGCCAAAAGGACATCGACGATATCACGGAATCGGTCAAGGTACTAGGCGAACTCCCTCCCTACGAGGATGAGGTCGATTTCCGCATCGGCCAGATCTATTTTACGGTTAAGCGCTATTGGGAGGGCTACGTCCTTTTCGACAAGCTCTACCGCAAGGATCGCGCCAGCGATATCGGCGAAGCGGCCATGCTGCAATCGGTGCTGATCCTGTACGACGTGAAGGAAGTGCCGCGCGCCGAAGAACGGATCATCCGCTATCTCGATGAGCGGCCCGATGGCCAGTATGCCCGTACGCTGCTCTCCATCATGCTGCGCGACGTGCTGGCGGAGCAGAAGGACTTCCCGAAGGTCATCGGCCTGCGCAAGTACGTCGAGGCGTTGCCCGCACCGGCGGACGACGAAGCCAAGGAGCTGCAATCCGACCTGCACTACATGCTCTCGTTTGGCTATTTCCAGAACAAGGACTACCCGCCGTCCACCGAGCAGTTCACGGTCATTATCGAAAAGTACCCGTCTAGCCCGCACGTGAACGACTCGCTCTACTTCCGTGGCATGACCTACATGCTGCAAGGCAACTACGCCGACGCCTTGTCGGATTTCAAGCTCTACCAGGCGAAGAACCCCAACGGGGAGCACTTCTCTGCGTCGATGTTCCGCGAAGCCGTCTGCTTGTTCGGTCTTGAGCGGATACGTGAATCCGAAGCCGTGTTCACCAAGTTCATCAGTTCGTTCCCCGATGACCAGCTCGTCTCCGAAGCCTACAGCATGCGCGGCGACATCGAAGCCGCCAAGGATGGCCAGGACAATCCCAACACCCCCGAAGACGAGTACGATCCGCATACCCTCGACCGCGCGCTGGCCGACTACCGCAAGGCGATCGACAAGGCCACCACGGCGCTCCAGTCCTCCTACCCCGCCTTCCAGGCCGCCAAGGTGTTCAAGCTGGAATTCAAGTGGCAGGAAATCATCGACCTGATGAACTACTACCTGGAGCGCTGGGATGAGATGGCCGATGTGGCCGAAGCGGTTTGGTGGGTCGGGCAGTCCCAGATCGAGCTGGGGCAGGTCAACGAGGCGGTGGACGCCTATCTCGCCGCCGTCCTGCGCTACGGCAACGATGTCTCCCAGGGCGGGGTCGACAAGATTATCCACGAGTTGGTCAAAGTGACCCTGTACAACCTGGCCGAAGCCGACCGCGATGGGTTGAACATTAAGCTGAATCTCAAGCTGACCGCGCTGGATGAAAAGCAGGTTGTGCTGAAACTGCGGTTGCGCGTGCTTCAGGCGTTGTTGCAGGGCGAAGAGGCCGCTGCGGCGCTGGGCTCCGAACTGCTGGCCTCCAACCAGGATCTCAAAACGACAACGGCGTCTTCTCTGGCCCTCATGTGCGATGCGGCCGTTGCGGTGAACGATTCAGACCAGATGCTTCGGCTCTATGAATATTTCATCGAAAACTTCGAGGAGTCGGATCTGCTCTGGCATGCCTACCGCGCCAAGACCTATCGCTTGTTGGCCAAGGAGGACCACTGGGGCGTCCTGGCGTCGATCGATGAAGCCCAAGGCTTGTTTGGCGCCGAGGCCCACATGGGATGGGCGCAGATCATCAAGGCGGACACCCTCTACAAGATGAACAAGCTCGAGGAGGCAGAGGAAGCCTACAACATGGTGCTGGGCGTTGGCGAATGGCGTGGGCCGATCTTCGCCGAAGCCATGTACGGCATGGGCAAGTGCCGGCTAGGAAAGAACGATCTCGAAACCGCGCACTCCTTCTTCCAGCGCACCTACCTGCTGTTCAAGAGCTATGCCAACGGCGACTGGGCCGCCAAGGCCTATCTTTCGGCGGCCGACTGCCTAATCAAGCTGGGACGCGGCGACGACGCCATCAACACGCTCAAGGCTATGCTCGACGACCCATATACCAACACAAATCCTATGGCTGACCAAGTGCGGGAACAGCTCAAGAAACTGGGGGTGCAGTAATGAACAGGAAATTCTTCCATCTATTGTATGCGATCACCTGTCTGTCGGGAAGCGCCGTGCTTGCCGAGCAGCTCGAGGTCGAACTGATCATGCCGGGCGAAAAATCCTGGAAGGGTACGATCGTTAACCGCGACGGCGACTGGATCGAGTTCATGACCGGAGCCTCGCCCAAGCCGATCCGCATCGGGGCCAGCACGATCAAGGAGTTGGTTTTCGAAGTGGAGCTCGACGCTGAAAAGCTCAACGAGATGAACCGGAACCGCGAGTATGAACGCATCATTGCGGCGCTGGAGCGGACGCTGGTGCCCTACGCCCCGTTCAACGACATCCCGTCCAACCTAACAAAGTTCAAGGTCTTGCTCATGGAGCTGTACTACAAGACCGGTGCATACGACAAATCCCTCGCGCTGGCGGCGGAAATCTCCAAGGACGCCCGCGATCCGGCCTTGCAGGAAAAGAGCAAGGTCTTCCAGGCGCTGACGATGATCGATGCCGGACGGGCCGACGACGCCGCCGCGTTGCTGGTGCAGTACGGTTGGGACAAGGATCTTTCCGAAAATGCCGCGCCGGAAAAGCTTTATATCACCGCCAAGTTGATGTTCTTGAAGAAGCAGTACAACGTGGCCATGGAACTTGTAGCCAAGGTGGTGGCCTTCCACAGCCAGAACGCGGAATGGCTTCAGCCTGCCGAACTGTTGTGTGCGCAGGTTTATGCCGAACTTGGTTTTTACGAATCCGCCGACGAAGTCATTCGCGAGATCGCCATGCTCTACAAGGACACTGTGGAAAACGACCAGGCGCAACAGCTCAAGCTCAAGATTGAAAAGTTGCGGGCCGAAAAACAACTGGCGGAAAATGTGGAATCGGAAGAAGCTTAACTGAAGGAGAAGGAGTACTAAAATGACGAAAAAACTGATGAAGATTGCGTTTTGCCTGAGTCTGGTTGCCGGTCCGGTAGCCTTTGCCCAAGAAGCTGCCGAAGCGGCCGCCCCCACTGCTCAAAAGACGACCCTGTGGCAGATGATCAAGCAAGGTGGCTGGTCGATGTGGCCGCTGGGTGCGCTTTCGGTCGGCATGGTCTATTTTGTCGTGCAAAATGCGCTGGCCACCCGCGAAAAGGTGCTGTTGCGGCCTGATTTGCTGCCCGAGTTCATTCAACTGATGAAAGACCGGAAGATCGTTGATACCCATACGCTCTGCAAGGAAAATGAAACCTTGTTCACCTATGTGTTCGCCGCCGGGCTGGAACGTTGCTCCGAAAAGCGCGAAGTCAACTTCGCCAAGGTCAAGGAAGCGATCGAAGAAGCCAGCACCGAGCAAATTACCTCCTACATGAAACCGATCGACTATTTGTCGATCATCGGCGCGGTTGCCCCGATGCTGGGACTGCTCGGTACCGTATCCGGTATGATCAAGGCCTTCCAAACCATCGGCACCCAGGGCATGGGCAAGCCGGAAGTGCTCGCCGGCAACATCGGTGAGGCCTTGGTGACGACGGCTACCGGCCTGATCATCGCCATTCCTTCCATGATGTTCTACTACTATTTCCGCAACAACTTCATCAAGTCGACCGCGACGCTTGGCCGCAATATCGGCGCGCTGCTCGATACGCTGGAAACCGGCGAACTGCCGATGGGTTTCGAGGAACTGGGCAACAAGTAGGGTCTGGTCTCCGCCAGAAATAACAGCGTGATCAAACCCCTCCCAAGAGAGGTGCGGAATGAAACTTAAAATGCCAGCCCGGGACGACGCCACGATCGACATGGCTCCCATGATCGACTTGGTGTTCCTCTTGCTCATCTTCTTCATGGTGGCCTCGGTGGTGACCGAACTGGAAAAGGTGGAAGTCGAGATCCCGAAGTCGGAACACGCCAAGGTGCCGGAAGACACCAAGGGCCGCATGATGTTGTCGGTTGACGCCAACAACCAAATCTATGCGGGCACGGTTGCGGTCACCATCGATGAACTCAAGACGCTGGTCGAGGCGGAACTCGCCTTGAATGAAGACCTGCGCGTCCTGATCCGGGCGGATCACCGCGTCGAATACAAGACCTGCAAGGACATCATGGTTGCATGCGGTGAGGTCGGTGCGACCGACCTCATCTATGCAACTTTCGAGGAATAAGCCATGAAACTGCTCAACAACTTGATGAACAAGAAGGCCGAGCTGCAGATCGCGCCGCTGATCGACGTGGTGTTCCTGCTGCTCATCTACTTCATGGTGACGGCGTCGCTGATCAAAAAGGAAGCAGACCTCTCCTTCATGCTTCCGGCCAAGGTCGATACGCCCGAAGTCCTGACCCTGCCGATCGAGGTTTTGATCGAGGTGACCGAGCTTGGAGACATCCTCATCGAGGGCATGATCTTCGGCAAGGACGAACAAAACCTCGACGACCTGATCGGCCAGCTGGTTTCCTTGAAAGAAGCCGCCGACTCCTCGGGAAGCGAGCTGATTGTCAACATCATGCCGGCCGACAAGGCGTTGCATGGCCGCATCATCAAGGTCATGGATGCGTGCGCGGCCGCCGATGTGAAGAACATGTCGTTTAGCATGACGATGTAGTCGAGCGGGCGGAGGCGGTGCCAGGCACTGCTTCCGCCCTAGGATTTTTTAGACCGGGGCGTTTTTAGCCGAAGAAGGACGCTGCTGGGTTCGGGATTTGCGGTTGAGTACACCATGTCCGAGATTAAACAAAAAAAACGGTTTTTTTCCTCCCACGCCAAATCAAGCGCGTTTGTGGTTAGCTTGTTCATACACGCGATCCTGATTTTGGTGGCCGTATCCTTCGTGGCCGTTACGGTGTACCAGAAGGAAGACGCCAAGTTCGAATACAAGAAGGTCACCCGGCCGAAGCAAGCCCTCAAGAAGCTTCAGGTTCCGGTGAAGGTCACCAAAAAGAAGCCAACCCCGAAGTTGCGCAAGCGCGTGGTGGCCAAGGACATCAACCGCAAGGTTCCGGACATCAAGATGCCGGAGGTGACCGGCGTCAAGGGCGGGCTGGCTTCGATGGGCGATAGCGGCGGGGTTGAAGGCATTGGGTTCACGCTACCGGAAATCGACTTTTTCGGGGCCAAGGCCAAGGGCGAGAAGGTCTGCTTTGTCGTCCATTTCGGACCGGCGACCATTGGCAACACCCCCTACTCCCGCATGACCGGCTACACCATCCGCAAGCGCCTGGAGGACATGGTCAACCGCATGCCGGAATACACCCTCTTCAACGTCGCCTGCTACTGGGCGGGCGATACCGATGCCATGCATCCGGAAATGATGCTGGCCACCCAGGAAAACAAGAAGAAGGTGATGGACTGGATGGCACCGGTCAATCCGCTGGAAGGCAAATACTCGCATAACTTCGTGTGGGGCGATGCCACCAAGCGGATCAATCAGGCGCAAGGGAAATGGCCAACCCGCGTTGATAAGTTGCCGTTCTATTCCATCAAGTGGGCCTACCCCTATGTGGCGCCCAAGGAAATGGAGCAAAAATATGTTCCGGGTTCCAAGTTTGTTCACTGGGGCCGCGGGATCGCGTGGGCGATCGCCACACAGAAGCCGGACACTATCTTCATTTTGACCACCAACTACATCGATGGATGGGGCAGTGGCGCTAACGGGCAACCGGCGAAGATCACGGCCGCCTACAAGGCGATGTGCTCCGATATCTACGGGAAGGATTCAAAAAAATGGCCCACGATCAACGTCGTGGTGCTGGCTCCCGCCGGCCGCGATTCGCAAGGGGCTTACAACGTGCTCGACAGCCAGTTTGGTCCAGTGTGGAAAGGCTTCAAGGGGGATGGATCCGTCATTGAGGATATCACGGACTACATGACCGACGATGAAAAGGATCTCCTGAAAAAATATGCCGCCAAGCATGGGACTGATCGCGGCAAGAGCGACGAGGATTAGTTTTCTTCGGGGCGGATCGCGGCGGCCAAAAAATCCATGGGAGGGTAGGTTGCTTTTATTGGGAACTGAGTCAGGGAAATGCGGTTTCCTTTGATCGTTGCGGTGGAGTGTGGTGGTAGTCGGCGTTGTCGCTTCGAGCGACCAGAATAGCTCGGTCGTTGTGGCCGCGGATGAGTCGATTAGGTCGTCCGAGAATCGAGGGATGGCTTTCATTCCATGGTATTTCAAGCCGGGGCGCTGTGGCCGAAGAGCGGCGCCGCTAAAAAATTCCCGGCGATAACGGTTGGTAGTACATCATGTCCGAGATTAAACAAAAAAAACGGTTTTTTGCCTCCCACGCCAAATCAAGCGCGTTTGTGGTTAGCTTGTTCATACACGCGATCCTGATTTTGGTGGCGGTGTCCTTCGTGGCTGTTACGGTATACCAAAAGGAAGACGCCAAGTTCGAATACAAGAAGGTCACCCGGCCGAAGCAAGCCCTCAAGAAGCTTCAGGTTCCGGTAAAGGTCAACAAAAAGAAGCCAACCCCTAAATTGCGCAAGCGAGTGGTGGCCAAGGACATCAATCGCAAGGTTCCGGACATCAAGATGCCGGAGGTGACCGGCGTCAAGGGTGGGCTGGCTTCGATGGGCGATAGCGGCGGGGTTGAAGGCATTGGGTTCACCATGCCGGAAATCGACTTTTTCGGAGCCAAGGCCAAGGGCGAAAAAGTGGTCTTTGTAGTTCATTTTGGTCCGGCCACCATACAGGAAGGCCAGGATGAGGATGGGAAATCGATCGGAACCCCCTTTTCCCGCATGACGGGGCTGACGATTCGTAATCGCCTCGAGGAGCTGGTCGGCAGCTTGCCGGAATACACCTTGTTCAATGTGGTCGCCTATTTCGCCGGCGATTGCTGGGCCATGGAGCCGGAGATGCAGTTGGCCACAGCGGCGAACAAGCAAAAGGTGAAGGATTGGATGGCACCGGTAAATCCGCTGGAAGGCAAGTATGACCACTGTTTTGCCGGGTCGGCTGAAGCAACCAGAAAAGCCTATCAGAGCTATCCAACACGGGTGGACAAGTTGCCTTTCTACGCCACAAAGTGGTGTTTCCCCTACTATGTGCCGAAGGAGCAGGAAAAAAAATATGCTCCGGATGCGCCGAACGGGTTCATGCACTGGGGGCGGGGTATCGTCTGGGCATTGCTGGAACAGAAACCCGATACGATCTTCGTGCTGACCACCAACTATATCGATGGATGGGCTACGCATCAGAGGGAGGGTGGCAGGAACATTGAAAGAACACCGAACCAACCCCAAAAGATGGCCAAGTCGTTGGAAAAGATCTGTCTGGATGTCTATGGCGCCGACAAAAAGCGGTGGCCAACCATCAACGTCGTGGTTCTGGCCAAAGCCGGACGGGATTCGGAAGGTGCGAGCAATGTGTTGGGTAACCTGTTCGACCCGATCGTCTCTGCGTTCAAGGGGGATGGATCCATTATCGAAGACATTACGGACTTCATGAACGACGAGGAAAAGAAGCTCTACAAGCAGTACCAATCCCAATACTCGAATAAGCACAACAACGACGGCGGCGGCGACAACTAAGCCGTTTTCTTCTTTCTGCTGAAAAGCCCCGGATTCCGGGGCTTTTTTGTTTGGGAGAAAGCCCCGAGATGCAAGGTGGAATTGGTCTACAACACCTTGGTTTTGGTTTGGAGGCCCGCCCGCTTGGCCGAGTCGGTTGAGCAGAGCACCGAAATTGCCGGATCCGCGAATGCCCGATCGAGGAGTTCGCCGAAGTCGTTGAAGTGCCGCTGGGTGGTGGCCAGCACTTCGTCGCGCAGTTTTTGCCGCTCTTCGTCGGAATAGCCGAGCAGATGGCGCATGCAGCTGGAGTAGCCCTTGGCGTCCGGCAGCTGATAGGCGTCGAGCTGGCCAATCGCCCCGATGAGGGCACGGGTCAACTCGTCCTCGCTCAAGGTGAGGTTTTTGAGGAACGCGCCGGTGCCGCGGAAGGTCTCCAGCGATTTTTCGAGGTTGGGGTCACGGTAGGAGGCGAAGACGAAGACGCCGGAGCGTTGGTCGAACGAGCACATGCCCCCGTAGGCTCCGCCTTGCACGCGGATTTTTTCCCACAGCCACGCGGTTTGGAGGTAGCGCGCAATCACCAGTGCCGAACCGTGCAGGCTATAGCCCGCATCGAAGAGGTTGGTGGCGCACCCGACATAGTTGACGCGGGTCGGCGCGGTGAGCGCTTCCGACCGGGGGAAGGAACCGGGATTCCATGCGTTGGGCATTGCGGCGTCCGAAGAGGGCAGGTGTCCGATGAACAGCTCAAGGTTGTTCAGGATTTCTGGCATCGCATCGGGATCGGCCGTGACATTGATGACCATTCGGGGGCGTTCCACCAAGGCCTGGCGGATGCGTTCGAGCCGCTTCAACACGCCCGGCCAGTCCTTTTCGACCTCCTCTGCAAGGCGGCGGGCGAAGAAGAGCGCTTCGACCCCGCCAAGTTGTTCGCTGGCCCAGTGGGCCACGTTGTAGTGGGCCTTCAGGCGCGTCATGACGGCCGAGTGGCCGCGCGGGACGACCGAGGTCTCCATCTCCGACTTGTGTTCGAGCACGATTTGACGGAAGCGTTCCTTGTTGGAGAAATCGGTTTGGAGCAGCACGTCGTGGAAGATGTCCAGCATCTCCTTCGTGCGGTCGGCCATGCATTTCCCGCGCAGGAAAAACTGCACGACGCCTTGGGGGGAGTCTTCGTCGGCCGAGATGAGCGGGGTTCCGTAGATCCCGCCCGTCTGGGTGGCGATGCGCTGGGAGAGCGAGACATAGTCTTCGTGCTGCGTTCCCATCTCCAGGAAAATGTTCCCGAGCAGCGCCGCGTACGGCAGCTCTTCCTGGCGGAGGCCGTGGAGATCCATGCCGATGTCGAGATAGAGGATGCCGTTGGTCGAAAGCGGATGCGTCAGCAGGGTGGCGCCGCCCAGCGAGGCTTCGCCGCGCGGGGCCTTGCGGATCAGCTTGTCGAGGTCGTCGCGGTGGAGCAGGGGGATGGTGGCCAGCGCCTCTTCCGGATCCGGCTTGGCCTGCAATTCGAGCAGCCGTCGGGTATTGGTGACGATCTGTTCGAGGGTGTCGATGTCCATCGATTTCTTGATCGAGGCGAGGCGTTCGGATTCTTCGGCTTCGATCCGGTCGGCGAGCGTGGCGTCGGGCGAAAGGACGACGGTCGAGCGGTGGCGGTTTTCAAGGAAGTAGGTGCGCAGCAGGTTTTCGAAATAGCCCTTGGTTTTGGCCTTTTCCTTGACCGCCTTCAGCGGAGCCTCGAACGCAACCAGTTCCAGCGGGTCGGCGTCGTAGTTCCAGGTGTTGAGGGCGCGCAGCATCAGGGATAGGCCGCGCGGGAAGCCGCCGGTGTTGTTTTCGCGCAGGTCGAACTCGAAGGAGTTGAGCGCCGCGTCGATGTCGTTGGTCGGAATGCCTTCGCGAACGAGGGATTCGATGGTTTGGAACACCAGCGCTTCGGCCTTTTGCATATCCTTTGAATCGACGTCTTTGAGACCGACGGAAAAGAGCATCTGGAGCATGTGGGTCTCGATGCCGCCGCCGGTCAGGTCTTCGCCCAGCCCGGATTCGATCAGGGCCTTGCGCAGCGGCGAGGCCGGCGT
>JBGSLE010000385.1:0-3317 GCA_041740875.1 Pontiella sp.
GGCCGCCTTGTCCGGCCGCAAGGTCATCACGGCGAAGAAGGTGTCGTACGACTACGGCGGCGATCCCATCCTGGCGGATTTCAGCACCACGATCATGCGCGGCGAAAAGATCGGGATCATCGGCCCCAACGGCTGCGGGAAATCGACGCTGATCAAGCTGTTGCTCGGCCAGCTGGCGCCGAAGCAAGGATCGGTCGAGCACGGAACCAAGCTGGAGGTCGCCTATTTCGACCAGCACCGCGAGGCGATCGACGACACCAAGTCCGTCGCCGAAAACGTCAGCAAGGAGGATTTCATCACCATCGGAAACAGCAAAAAGCATGTGATGGGCTATTTGCAGGATTTCCTCTTCGCCCCCGATCGTGCGCGGCAAAAGGCGGGCATCCTCTCCGGCGGGGAACGCAACCGGTTGCTGCTGGCGAAGCTCTTCACCAAGGCCTCCAACGTACTGGTGCTCGACGAGCCGACCAACGACCTCGACGTTGAAACCCTCGAACTGCTCGAAGAGCTGCTGGCCGCCTACGAAGGCACCCTGCTGCTCGTCAGCCACGACCGCTCGTTCCTCAACAACGTCGTCACCAGCACCCTGGTTTTCGAGGGCGCGGCAACGGTCGGGGAATACCCCGGCGGATACGACGACTGGCTGGCGCAGCGGGCGCAGGCCAAAAAGCCGCAAATCGAGACCACCAAAACCGCGGCGAAGGGAAAACCGGCCCGCAAGCTGAACAACAAGGAGCGCGAGGAGTTGGCCAGCCTGCCCAGGAGGATCGAACAGTTGGAGACCGAACTCGGACAGCTCCAGCAGGCCATGGCCGAACCTTCGTTCTACCAGAAAAGCAAGGACGAGATCGCCGCCGCCACCGCCCGCGCCGAGGAGCTTCCCAAAATACTCGAAGCCGCGTTTGAACGCTGGGCCGAGCTTGACCGTCTATGAGACAAACCACGGAACCACTGGATAACCGCCGAGCCCCCCTTCGGCGAATCCAGTGGGGAAGTGCGGCAAGGAAACGAAGAGGTTTTAGCCGCAGTTCCTAAAGCGACCGTGGTTTTGTCGTTTAAAAAGGGGCCGCAACATGAAGCGCCTGGCCTTGAACCGGCATACCAAGAGTATCTTGAAGCACGCCGCCGGATGGTTTTTCATCGTGGTTGGCGTCGTCATGATCATCACGCCCGGCCAAGGCCTCCTCTCCATCCTCGTTGGCATCTACCTGCTGGCCGACACCGTTCCCGCGTTTGGAAGATTGAAGGCGTTGATCCAGCGTAAATTCCCCAAAGCCGCCGCCTATGTCGACCGCCGCCTCCACCGCCGCAAAAAAGGCGCTCCTACCCCCGACCCTTCTGGCTCCGCTTCATCTCCTCATACTCGTCGAGGGTTCCCGGATAGTCGATGACACCGGTTTCCGTGACTTCGAAGATGCGGGTGGCCAACGTATCGATGAAGCGGTGGTCGTGCGAAACAAAGAGCAGCGTGTTGGGGAACAGCGACAGGGCGAAGTTCAGCGCCTCGATGGATTCCAGGTCGAGATGGTTGGTGGGTTCGTCCAACGCCAGTACGTTGCCCCCTTCCATCATCATTTTGGAGAGGATCAGGCGGGCTTTTTCGCCGCCGCTGAGGACGCCCACTTTTTTCAGGGGATCCTCGCCCCGGAAAATCATGCGGCCCATGAACGAGCGTAGTTCGGTTTCAGAGGTGCCGGATTCGGCAAAGCGGCCGAGCCAGTCGATCGCCCGCGCCGCCGGATCGAGGAGGGCGGAGGCATCCTGCGGGAACAAGCCGATCTGGACGGTCTCGCCAAAGCGCACCTCGCCGGTGTCGCTGGCCAGCTGGTTGCAGAGGATCTTGAGCAAGGTGGTTTTCCCGATGCCGTTTTTCCCGATGATGGCCACGCGCTCCTGCGGACCGATCGTGCAGGAAAAATCCTTGAAGAGGATCCGGTCGTACGCCTTGGAGATCGATTCGCCCGCGATCACCTTGTCGCCCAAGCGGTTTTTGGGGTTGAAGCGGATGTAGGGCGAGACCCGGCTGCTGGGCTTGAATTCGGCCAGTTCCAGCTTGTCGAGCGTCTTCTTGCGCGAGGTGGCCTGCTTGGATTTCGAGGCGTTGGCGCTGAAGCGCGAAATGAACGCCTTCAGGTCGCTCGCCTGCTTTTCAATCTTCTTGTTCGCCTTGTCCTGCAATTCGCGCGCTTCGAGGCTGGCGATGGTGAAGTCGTCGTAGTTGCCGGGGAACATGCGGATTTCGTGGTAGTCCAAATCGGCGATGTGCGTGCAGACCTGGTTGAGGAAAAAGCGGTCGTGCGAAATCGCGATGACCGTTCCGGTGTAGCGCTTGAGCAGCTCAACCAGCCACTCGATCGACTCCATGTCCAGGTGGTTGGTCGGCTCGTCGAGCAGCAGGATGTCCGGCTGCCCAAAAAGAACCTGCGCCAGCAGGACGCGTAGCTTGAACCCGCCCTGGAGCACGGTCATGTTTTGCCCGAACAACTCCTCGGAAAACCCCAGGCCGACCAAGAGCCGCGCCGCCTCCGCTTCCATGGTGTAGCCGCCGGCCTCGCCGAACTCTTCCTCGATATGGCCGCAGCGGTCGTTCTCCTCCTCCGTCAGGTCGTGCTTGGAGTAGAGGTGTTCGCGCTCGCAATGCAGCTTCCAAAGCAAGGGATTGCCCATGTAGACGGTATCGACGATGGTGTGCGCGTCAAACGCGGAGTGGTCCTGGCGGAGGTAGCCGAGCGTGCAGCCTGGACCGACCACCACCTCGCCGCCGCTCGGCGCGAGCTGTCCGGTCAGGATCTTCATGAACGTGGATTTGCCGGAGCCGTTCGCACCGATCAACCCGTAGCGGTTGCCCGGAACAAACTTTACCGAAACATCCTCGAACAGCGCCGTCTTGCCGAAGCGCATCGTGATTTTGGAGGTTGAAATCATGTATCCCGCCTAGTTTGAAACCAAAAGCGCGGCATCATGCCGCGCCGGCGGGATTGTGCAACGGAAAAAGCTCAGCTATTGAGTTCGCCGATGATGCCAAGCCCCTTGAGGGTGAGCAGCGGATCGACCACGGCCGGAACATCCCATCCGTCGAAAATCCAGCCGGCATAGCCGCCCGTGCAGCAGACCGGCAACGAATCCGCTCCCAACTCCGCCCGCAGCGCCGCAAGGATTTCGCGCACCATGCCCCGGTAGCCCAGCCGCGCGCCGATCTGCATCGCCTGCTTTGTGTTGCGCCCGACCACCGCCGAGGTTTTTACCGGCTCGACGTGCGGCAGCAGGGCCGTCTTTTCGGCCAGGTAGTCGAACATTAGCGGCAACCCCGGGCAGAT
>JBGSLE010000386.1:0-17138 GCA_041740875.1 Pontiella sp.
TGGCCGACCGCTACGGCAACAATGCCGACCGCATGGTGCTGCTCCACGCCCTGCTCTCGGCGGCCGGGTTCGAACCCCGCTTTCTGCTTTCGGGCGGGCTTTCGCTCATTCCTGCCGCCGCCGAACCGCTGCTGGCCATCCCATCCCGGCAGGTTTTCGACACGGTCGTCCTGAAGCTGGAGCTGGGCCGGGAGCCGATCTACCTGAACGGATCGTCGCAATATGCCGAACTCGGCACCTGCTCCTTCCACCGCCGCGCCATGCTCGACCTCGAACGCGGAACCATCGGTAAAATCGAAGTGGCCCCCGGCAAGGACGACCGCGCGCGCACGGTCTACGAAATGGATGTCGCCGCCGACGGACGGGTCGGCATCACCCAGTCCGCCACCATCCAAGGCACCGCCTTCGAAGGCTTCCACCAAGGCTATGCCGAAATCACCCCGGAAAACCGCCGCCGCCACTACCTCGAAATGGTTTCGGCCGTTTCGCAGTCGGCCACGGCCGCCTCGGAGTTGCTGACCGGCTATGAAACCTATCCCGGAAAACTGGAATATTCCGTCGTGGCCGACCGCTACGCCGTCGCCGACGGCGACTATCTCTACTTCACCATTCCCGGCGGAATCGGCGGGCTGCTGCAATACCGCTCCACCGAACGCACGATGCCGCTCGCCTGGGGCGGTCATGTCGATGCGCTCACCGAATACAACATCGTCCTGCCCGACGGCTACGAACCGGCCATCCTGTCCAGCAACTTTTCGTGGCAGGCGCCCAACGGCGCCGGCCTGGTGGAGGTCGGGGTCGTCTATTCCGAACAGGCCAACGCCGTGCGCATTGTGCAGATGGCCGACCTGAAACCCGCGCTCATCCCCGCCGACCGATTCCCGGAGATCATCGCGGCGGCCAAGCAGCTCGCCCACCCCGCCATGCGCACCATCCTGCTGCGGAAAAAAACCTCTAGATAAACCTGCCATGCGCCACATCGCTCCGAAATACATCCTGATGGCCGGCTGCACGCTTGCGGCGGCGGCCTCGTTCGTCAACGTCTTCTTCCTCCTGCAAACCGGTGCATCCGTCAGCCATCTTTCCGGCGACCTCGCCCGGCTGGCAGCCGACCTGATCAGCGGGGAGGAGGCGTACCGGAAACAGTTCGCCCTCGTCTTGCTGGCAACGCTCGGCTTCGTCTGCGGGGCGGTGGCTTCGGGCTACCTGATGCACCATCCGGTACTCGAACTGGAGCGCCCCTACGGACGCCTGTTGGCCGGTATCGGTCTGGTTTTCCTGGCGGCCTTCGCCGCCGAGCCGCATATTCCCGCCTTGGCGGTCTGCCTCGGCGGCCTCGGCTGCGGCATGCAAAACGCGATGGCGACCAAGTATCGCGGCGTCATTTTGCGGACCACCCACGTGACCGGCCTGCTGACCGACTTCGGCGCAACCGTCGGCATGAAGCTGCGGGGTCACATGGTCGAACGGTGGAAGATCGAGGTGCCCCTCTTCCTCTCCATCGCCTATTTTCTCGGTGCCATGATCGGCAGCCTGCTCTTTTTCCATACCAACCTGAAGGGGCTTCTGATCGCAGGCTTGGCCTATCTGGTGGGCGGGCTTTCGTGGGCCGTCTTCCGGATACGGGTCATCATGCGGCGGGCGCAGCGGATCAAGGCGGTTTCCAGCGGAACAAGGGTGCAGCCATGAGGCTTCACTGGCTCCAGCACGTCCCGTTCGAGGGGCTGGGAATCATCGAAACGTGGGCGCGCGAACGCGGCGTGGAAGTTTCCCGCACACGGCTTTTTGCCGGGGAGGAATTGCCCGAACCCGCTCACTTCGACCGGCTCGTGGTGATGGGCGGGCCGATGGGAATCTACGACCACGCCGACCATCCGTGGCTGGTCGCGGAAAAGGCTTTCATCCGCCAGGCGATCGCGGACCGCAAAACCGTGCTTGGGATTTGCCTCGGCGCGCAGTTGCTCGCCGACGTTCTTGGCGCAACGGTGCGGCCCGGCCCGCACAAAGAGATTGGTTGGTTTCCCATCCGCCGGGCCGACGCGGCACCGGAGTGGTTCCCCGCAGAACTGACGGTGTTCCACTGGCACGGCGACACCTTCGGCATACCGGCGGGCGCCGTCCCGCTCGCCTCCAGCGAGGCGTGCAAAAACCAAGGCTTTGTCTTTGGCGACCGCGTGGTCGCCCTCCAGTTCCACATGGAGACGACGCAGGCGAGCATGGAGGAGCTGATCGCCCACTGCGCGCACGAATTGACCGCAGCGCCCTTCATCCAGTCGGAGGAAAAGTTGCGCGCCGGGTTGGGAAACCTCGACGGCATCCACGCCGCGATGCGCCAATTGCTCGACCGGCTTCCCTGACCGGGGGTCAGGCCGGTTTTTCGTCTTCAGGCTTCGGCGCGGGCGTTTCCGTCGCCGGTTTGCGGGGTTCCGGCGCGGTGGCGGAGCGCTGGACTTCGCGCAGCTCGCGTTCGAGATCCTCCTTGCCCTTCTTGAATTCGCCCAGGCTCCGGCCCAGCGAACGCGAAAGATCGGGCAGCCGCTTGGCCCCGAACAACAACAGGATGACAAACAGGATCAGCAGCACTTCCGAGCCACCGGGCATGCCAAAAAAGGCGATCGTTTCCATAGCGAATACTCCTTGTTTCACCGGGCCGCCGTAGTCGTCGGGGTACGTTTTTCAATTTCTTGACGCAGGTGCGGCACGAGGGGTTTGAGGGTGGAAGGCCATTCGTCTTCCGGCATGGCCTCAACCAACTCCAGTTGCATGGAGGCGTCGGCAAAACGCTCCATGCTCGCCAGCGCGCGGGCCGCGCGATACCGGGCGTCTGCTTCGGCCGATCGGTCGTTTGCGCGTTTATGCTCGTTGGCGGCGCTGACGAGAGCGATGACGACCCTCATCGGCCGGTTGGCCAGGCCCCAAAACCTTGCCTCGCGCTGAAATGCGTCCGCCGCCCCGGAGGGATCCTCGCGCCGCAATAGGATTACGCCTTCCATCTGGGCCGCCTGCGCCTGGACAGAGTAGGATGCTTTCGCGGTTCCCTGCTTGGCGACCTCCTGCAAGGACTCGGCGGCGCGATCGGTCTGGCCCTCTTCGAGATAGGCTTCAGCGCGAAGCAGCTGAAACCTTATGCGCAGATCGGCGTTGGCCTTCGATTCCAGGGCGCTCTGGCACAGGACAAACACCCGCTCCGTCTCGCCCTGCTTCAACAAGGCATATCCAAGGAGCAATTGTGTTTCCCCATCGGGAAGATTCGCCGACCGCGCCGCATGGATCGACTCTTCAAAGGCAAGAACCGCGCCATGGGCATCGCCAATTTCGAGCAGGCACGCGCCCAAATTGTAGGCCAGCCGGGCTACGACGGCATCGTTGTTCGATGCGCGCGAGCGGGAGAGCGCGGCTTGGTAAAGCGGCGCGGCCTGCGCAGGGCGTTGCAGCTCGAAAAGGGATTTGGCCTGCTGGGCCAACGCGTTCGTTTCGACGTCGGTGGCGCGAAGCACGGGGGATGCGTCTTTCGTGGAACAGCCTCCCAGCAACATCAGTCCACAGACGATACCGGCAAGAGATGGGGAAGATTTGAAACTCATGGGGACACCTCCCCGGCGCTGCCGCCCTGCACGGCATCGATGGAAATGGCTTCCAGTGGATTGTATTGATCCATGAAACCCCGCATGAGCCAGTGTTCCTGGAACGCTTCCAGCAGCCGCTCCGACTCATGCAGCGTGGCGCGGGCTTGCAGCATAACCCCCGGCACGTCGCGCAATTCCTGGCGAATGGTCGTTGCCGCCTCGGGCAATACCTCCGAACTCTGTTTTACGTTGTCCAGAATGGCTTCGATATGGCCGGACACGGCGGGATTCTTGAGGAACATGCCCACGGTGCCCTCGCCCTTTTCGAAGCCGACCAGGAGGGGATCGACGTTGGCCAGGGTGCCTTTGGCCTGCACCAGTATCTGCTGAATATTTCCTTCAGGGTTGCGTATGTCTGCGGCGAGCAAGCGGTATTCCATCAAGGTTTTTTCCAGTTCCGTGATGACCGGCAACGCGGAGTGCTGCACCTGCACCAAGACCTCTTGCACCATCTCCATCAATTCCGCATCCTTGCGGCAGGCAATGACCGTTGCGCCCTCCCGTTCAATCGGCGCGCCATCCTCGCCTGCCGTGATGTCGATAAACGCATCGCCGGCCACACCCAGCTTGCGTTTGATGACCGCGACCGAATCCGTCTTGATAAAGCCCACGGAATCGCCCCGGACCTTCAAGACCGCCTGCAGTTGGTTTTTTCCTACAAGATCAATCCGTTTTACTGTCCCCACGGTGGTGCCAAGAACCGTGACCGCTGCGCCTTTTTGCAACCCGAAGGATCCTTCCACGGGAAAGTCTATGCGCAATTCATACTCCGGCTCGAACCACTGCTGGGCGCGTCCGGCCAATAGGATTCCAACCGCAAGCAGTGCCACCGTAATCATCACAAACGCGCCGGTCAGTTCGTTTACGCGTCGAAATTTAAACGAGTTATCCATGAATTTTATCCTTTCTGGGGATTCGAAGGCCTTTTTTCCTGCGTCCGCCAAACCATTGTGCCGCCCGTCCACTCCGCATGGCGCACCGCGCCGGGCAACTCCGCCAAGACCGGAGCCGGCCCCGCGGTTATCCATAGCACGGCGCCACCCCTTGCCCGCGATTGATCGACGGCCGCAGCCAAGCGTACGCGATCCGCCTCTTCGATGTCGTTGTCGGGAAACTCCAAGAGCAGCAGATCGGGCGAACCCATCATCGCCCGCACCCACTGCGCTTTTTGACGGATGTTCTGGGGCGTCCAGGCGGGGCGCGTATGCGGCAGATCGTCGAGCCCGAAGGAGCGGGAAAGGCTTTTCGCTTGTTCCCGCACTTCGGCGAGAGGCCGATGCGTGTGGTGCATCTGGGGCAACACGATATTTTCATCGATATCCAGATTTCCAACCCAAGCCGTCCCAGCCCAGACGCGGCCGATCCGCCCCCGCGCCTGGTTCATCTGCGCGTTGCTCCGCTCCGTCCAAGGCAGGCCAAGAAACCGCACAACCCCCTCCTCGGGATCTTCCAGGCCGCAACATACATCGGCTAACGGCGTGGACAGCCCGGTTTTTGGAACCGTCAAGATCGCCGCTTCGCCGCTTTCCAGGCAGAGGGAAACGCCTGACAGATCCACGTCATACCGCCTTCCGGCGCGCGCGCCGACGCCTTGCAGTTCGATGATTTTTTTTCGCTCTACCGACATCGCTTTAATTTCCTTTGCCAAGTTGACCGCGCAGACCTTTCACGCATAGGTAAGGATCGAGACCAGCACCAAGACGATCAACATCGCGGAGACCGAGCGCATCACCCCCCGGGTTCCGGCCTGCGGCACCTCCGTCATGGCGTCGCGCACGCCCGTTCCCTCGATGCAGCAGATCGAGCCGGTCAGCAGTCCCGGAACGAAGGTCTTGGCCAACACATTCAAAACATCGGCGGGCCGAATCGCCGCAAATACCGAATCCATGAAGACGGACGGCGCACCCATGTTCAGCCCCAGCAGCATGCCACCGAGGTATCCGCTCGAAAACGATATCACGATAAAAAGGATGGTGAGGCAAAAGACCGACACGGCCACGCCGACGACACGCGGCATGACGAGATAGGCCAGTGGATCGATCCCCATGCCGTCAAGCAGGCGAATCTCGCCGGCGACGCGCATGGTTGCCAATTCGGAAGAGATCGCGGTGCCGCTGCGTCCAATCACCACAAAATTGATGATCAGCGGGCCGACTTCACGAATGATGATGGCCACCAGCAGCGGGCCGATCAGCGTGGATTGGCCGAGCCGGGAAAGCCAGACCTGCGTCTGCAGCACCACCGATAATCCCACCAACACCGCGATCATGCTGACGAACCGCACGGAATCCACCCCGGTAAAGAGAATTTGCCGCGCCAGCACGTTGCGGATGGGCCGGGACCAGGATGACGCGCGGCAGGCCAAGGCCACCACGGTGGCCGCCACCGCCGCGACATGCCGTTGCCGCCGAAGCGCGTGTAGCGTTTTTTCTCCGATTGACTCTGCAAAGGACATTTTCCCGGAGGCGGCGTTGGTTTGTTTTGAGAAAATCATTTACTTAACCGTTCGAGACGATGGCTTTTAGAATTCCGGAAACAAGAGCCAGCAGAAATAATCCGAATCCTCCGGCGGACAGCAAGTAAGCGTATCTGAGTTGACTGTATTTTTGTTTCAGGATGACTCCGACCTGATAATAGTCGGTCACCAACATCTGTCTGGCTGCTCCGGTTGCCAATTTGTTTATTAAGTAGGTCACATATTCCTCTTCTGGAAATCGGGTATACATGCCAAAAAACAGCGGGTTTGACATTTGTTCCGGTTTATCATTCCCCTTCACCGAAATGTTTTTCGGAAAGATCACCAGTAGGGCAAAAATCATGCCGGATACCTCCATCAAAAGAAACCCGAAAAAAGCGATCCGTCCGGCAGCAGGCAGCCGGGAAAGATGCTGAATATTGGCGAACAGGATCGTAAAAACAACCGTCATTATACCAATTAGCGCATTGGCCTTTTGATCGGCCAGTGCAATCAAAGCCGTCTGCTTCTGATTACCGGTTTGTATCAAGCAGGTTATTTCTACAGGGTTCTCCTTGGGTTTGACTTCTTCAGAAGCAGAAACTTTTGTTGACTCATCAACCGTTTCGTTTTTATTCACAAACACATCCTCCAGTTAAATTTAGATACGTAAACAAAACCCATCATACGCGGTGATCAGCTCAATCCCGTTGTCCAGCGATCGACGAACCTCATCCGCGAATGCGGACGGCTCCAATTCAGAAAAGTGCGTTGAAACCGCCGTCTTAGTTTGCGATTCATTGATCAGGCGCGCAAAAAGCGACGGCGTCATATGTCCCCAGATCTCCGCGTTATCACGGCTGGACTCCCTCAGCGAGGATTCACAAACCACCACGTCCGCACCTCGGCAGAAATCAACCAATTGGGCCGAATAGGAACAGTCTCCCGTCCAGACCATGGTGCTCGCGCCATCCGACATTTTGTAGGCATGGTTTTTCTTCGGATGATTGGTCTGTTGCGCTTCCAGCGCCAGGCCGCACCATGTTTTTGGGATCCCTTCCGTCTGCCGCCAGCCCGGCACCCCATCTAGTTCGGAAAAGCGCATGTATTCTTCGATTGATTCTGGCGATACGAACAGGCAGTCGCCCGATGCCGCGGGCAAATTCAGCCGGGCAAGTATCAGGCTGGCCAGATGGGTGATGTGATCGGGATGCATGTGCGTAAGCAGAACATGATTCGTTGCCGACACCAATGCGGGATCTTCAAAAACAAGCGAGGAGCCCAGATCGATCAAAAAGGAGTCTTCCGCCGTTTCCACCCGGGCGCAACTCATCTGCCCGCCGAGAGGAAATCCACCGCGTGTACCGTAAAATGTAATCTTCATAGCTTCCCTTCCTTCCTGTCCCGGCATTTTTATCATAAAAATCAAAAGAGGATCAAAATCAAGTAGCTACATATTTTCTCTTTTGCGCCCCCCTTACGCTATCTGGCGGCAAATCGACTCCTTCCTTCTCACCTTTCCACCAATCAAAAACCCTCCTGCAAATGACCCAACCTATACCGGACACACCGCACATCGAAAACGGGACGGGGAACAAGATTGCAAAACTGAAGCAAAACAGGAAAGCTGGCGTCCGCTGGTTTAGGTATTGTTTTTCATACCCGTATCGTTCGATATGGGCTCAGCGCTAACCAGCGCTATTTTTCAACTGCTTAAAAGAGGCAGGGTTCCAACGGTTGGAAGGGTGCGGGGGGATGAAATGAAGAAAAGCAAACAGGTTGTGAAAAACGGTCAGGTTGCCCCCTTTACTTATCTGCGTAAACTATCCGTCGAATCATCTCGCACCGGGACGGGCAGAGCGGTTGTCACCGCACTGCTGGCCGGATGCCTTTCTTTCTGCGCACTCCCGCATAAAGCAGATGGCGGGGAGTTGGTCAGCCGCCGCATCCGGCTCAGCTATACCGCGCCGGATCGTTGTGTTCAAATGCTTCAGCTTTACGGTTTTGCGGTCGGGCAGGCCGGCAAGCCGGTTGATGACCAGACTTTACCCATGGTCGTGTTGCAACCGTGCACCGCGCAGCACGAGATTCTCCCGAAAATCGGAACCACATTTCAACCCACAGACTCCGACCCGATTGGTGACTTGCTGGTTTTCTACGATGCAGACAAACCCGAGCAGTTCAGCCGGGTGTTGAATGTGGTTCGTCATGATATCGACCTTCCTTCCCGCCAAATTATGCTCGAAGCCATGGTGATGGAAATCTCCGAAACCGCACTCGACCGGCTTGGCGTTGATTGGGAGATGACCGGAGCCTGGGGTGCGACCGACACCTTGCAATTAGGGCAGGTCGGTGCAGCCGGTTTACTGGCAGACAATCAGGTGCTTCTGGATACATCGGATATTTTTAACAACTTTAAAGTCCGGGTACAGGCGCTTATCCGGGAAGGCGAAGCGGAAATGATTTCCCGTCCGAGCGTCCTGACGCTGGACAATCGTATGGCATATATTGATGTCTCGGAGCTCATTCCGATTCCAACCTCGACCTATCACGGTAACAATTCGATTCAGACGGTGAACTTCACCGATAAAAAAGTCGGCATCCAGTTGTCGATCCGCCCGCGTATCGATGAAGGCGGAAAAGAGGTCAGTCTGCAGATCAATGCGCTCGTTTCTTCTGTGGTTCCCGACGGAGAGGTTGAGGTGAAACAAGGAAAGGACGTAATTGCCAGCAGCCCGACTATTTCTGCTCGTGAGGTGAAAACGTACGCCCGTATTGCCAACAATACTCCCTTTATCATCGGCGGACTGATAGCCAAAGATGACACCAGCTCCCGCGACCGGGTTCCGTTTCTCGGGACTATTCCCTTTATTGGTAGGCTGTTCCGTTTAGAATCGGTCGTGCAAAAGAAGCGTGAGGTCATCATCGTGATCACTCCGTCTGTTTTGCCGGAGCCGAACGGCATGCAGGCTGATCAGCAGATGATTGGACGCAACCTGCCGAAGGGTGAAGACCGGTTCGATTCAATCGGTAACCGCCTTTCCCGCGATGCCTATCGTATTCGTGATGGAGATGTGTACGATCTCGATTTCCTGACCACCAACGAAGAACTGCAACGCCTTCAGAAACAGGCAGATCAAGTCGCCTCAAAAGATATCACACTTGCCGAAAGCTACCCCTACAACCGCTTTGTCAACGGAAGAATCCCCGGAGAGCAGACTCTCGTCTACCACCAGATTTATAACGTCATCCGTCGCATCGAACTTGATAAACAGGTAGATGCCGATCGCCTGATTTTCTTCAAAAACGCGCCCGAGCAGTCCACTGGTTTTGAGGTGGTTTTCCTAGCCAAAATCCTCAAGGAGGAATCGGAACGTATTTGGGCGCAGAACCATCCCGGCAAGCGGTGTCCCGACGATGTCTGGAAGGCGCTGGATGGCCATGCCGTCGCACTGACCTACACCAATCGCAAAAAGGATTCGGATGCCGGAGAAATCATGTTTGAGCAGGTGCCGGTCATCCGCGTGGTGCCGTGCGGCAGCCGTGAAGAATTTCGCCGCTTGCTTTGGGATTTAAATCAGCCGGACGCGCAGGGTCGTGAGCGCGGAACCATTCTGCTGCATAACGAGAGTGATATAAAGCGGGTCAAACAGGCGGTTGTTCTGAGCGAGGTGATTGATCTGAACGGAACCGGCGACACCATGACGCTGGCCAACTTTTCGACGGGACGCATGCTCTTGCTACCGGATCGTGATGAAAGCAAATGGGATCTGATCGGCGGGCGAATTGCGCGCCTTTCCCTTGCAACCGATCGTTATTACGACCTGTTTAGCGAATCACTTCGCGTCGATATGGATGCGTTGCGCAACGAGCTCAATTCAAAGCCTGCTCCCGAACCCGCTCCAGCGCTAAC
Source organism: Pontiella sp. (assembly GCA_041740875.1). Classification (GTDB taxonomy): domain Bacteria; phylum Verrucomicrobiota; class Kiritimatiellia; order Kiritimatiellales; family Pontiellaceae; genus Pontiella. The sequence goes on from JBGSLE010000386.1 coordinate 9,995, forward strand.
GCCAAAACCGTAAAAACCGGCGGCTTCCGAGTGAAAAGAAATGGGTAAAGAAAAGGATCCGCCTTACTTATTCGGGTTAACAAACTCGCCGTTCCAGCCCTCTTTGGGCGGGTTTCTTAGATAGCCGTTCATCCGCTCCCGCAGCCAGTGCGAAGGTTCGTCTTTCATCACGCCGAGTGCCTCGTCGAGTTTTGCAATCGCCGCGGCGAACCGGCGATCCCAGTGCAACGCAAGTGCCTCTTCATAAAGCGCGACGACCCGTTTTTTGTCGGCAGGCAGTTCTCCGGCGCGGGCCAGCAGCTCGAAGATGCGGATCGGGTTTTTTTTCCCCTTCACCACAATCAGGTCAAGCAGGCGGAATTCATAAAGGCCCTGCACGGCGGTGCGGGTTGTTTCGCCCACCATAATCAGCGTTCCGTAGCACTTGTTGGCCGACTCGAAACGGGAGGCCTGGTTTACCGCGTCGCCCATAACGGTATATTGGAACCGCCCTGCCGACCCCATATTGCCAGCCGTAACCGTACCGGTATTGATGCCCATGCGCACTTCGAGCGTGTGGCCGAACCCTGCTCGCAACGCCTCCCGAAGCTCCGCCAGCTTCTTCTGCTGTTCCAGCGCGGCTTCGCACGCTTGGACCGCATGGTTTTCCACGGGAAACGGAACCCCCCATTCGGCCATGATGGCATCGCCCTCATACTTATCCACATAGCCGCCGCTCGCCATGATGATTTCGGTCATCGGACTCAGATACCGATTCAGCAGATCGGCCAACTGTTCCGGCTCAAGGCTTTCTGAAATGGTTGTAAATCCAGCCACATCGGAGAAAAACATCGTTGCATCCACCCGCTTTCCGGTTAGCGAAAAGCTGTCGGGATTCTGCTCCAGGTACTTCAAGACATCTGGCGAAACCATCGTTCCGAACATACTGCGCACTTGTTTCCGTCCGCGTTCTTCCAGCCAATATTTCACCGCGATCATGCCTAAAAAGACGCAGCCCCAGGCCAGCACCGGCTCTACCGGCATGACGATGAGCTGCCTTGAGCTGAGGAACCAATAGCTGATGGCTGCCATTCCCAGCTGCGCCAGCAAGACCAGCAGGAATGAAATCACCGCCGAGGCGCGCTCCACGAGCACGACCACCAACACCCCCCCCAGCAACAGGGCAATCAGGTTCACCACAAACATGGCGCGCGGTTCCCTCAGGATATCGCCTGACAGCACATTATCCACGACGGTGGCATGCACTTCCACTCCAGGGAATTCCGGCTGCAACGGCGTCGCAACCAAATCCTCCAATCCGGCGGCGGTCGTGCCGATAAACACAATTTTATCCCGCAAGGCATCCGCCGGAAGCGTCTTCTCCAAGACGGCCTTAACCGACCAGCGCGGGAAGCGCGTGGTCCGGTAGTTCAAGGTCAACCGCCCATGGGCATCGGTGGGAATGATGCCATCTTGGATCTGGATATGCTGTACGCCGTCCGCTCCCAGCGAATCATAAATGATCCCTGCTTTATGAGCGTTCGCATAGAGCCGAACGGCCTCAAGGGCCAGCGATGGATAAATCCGTCCGGAGCCATACGCAAAAACCAGCGGCGTGCTGCGGATAATGTTGTCACGATCCGGCAGCGTATTGATAAACGCCTGTCCGGAGGCGGCCTCTGCCAACTTCGGCAATGGGGCCTGTATCCCGCTTGATTGCGGCAACCAGACGCGCTCCGGCCTTCCCTTCTCAAAAAAAATGCCCCGAAAAAACGAGGCTTCATCCTCCGGTAAATCCGTCAACGGCTCGAACGACCCCTCTAAGAAACAGCCCAATACCGTGGCACCGCCTTGCAGGGATTTTGCAAACAGCGCATCGGTGTCCCAAAAGTTGGTGCCGATACCTTGGATTGCCACCGCCGCGCCAAACCGATCCGTCCATTCGCGCGCAAGCTGCGCGGGTGACGTGCGATCCGGCTCCGCAAAAATAACATCAAAGACGACCACCGCAGCGCCTTCTTCCCATAGCCGATCCGTCAACTCGGCCAGACGGCCGCGCGACCAGGGCCACTGGCCATACGTTTCCAGCGCGGCGTCGTCGATATCGATGATCGCCACCGCATCGCTTTGAACCGGGCGAGCCTCCCGCTCCAGAAACAGATCGAATACGCGCCGCGAAAGCTCGGTTAAAATGGGTGGTGCATAAAAATAGCAAACGGCTCCCGCCAATAGCAGAAGCAGTCCTGTTATCAATGGGAGCCGTTTTTCCATCCACCATCAGCCGGGGAACTATGGCTGCTCTGTATGCTGCGCGGTATTTTGAATCACGGAATTGTCAGCGGCCGGCGTAAAGACCGGTTGCGTCAGCGATCCGACGTCGGGAAACTCCAGCCCGCCCGAGTCCGAAGCGGCACCCTGCTGGGCGGCCTTGCGGTCGGCCGTTGTCAGGTCGCGCTGGACGATGATCCCGCGGCTACTGATCGTCACAAAGGTCGGCGTTTCAACGGTCAACATATCCCCGCTTTCGGTGGCGGTAATGATAATCTTCTTTCCTGCCGGAATCGCCAAGACCGCCACCTTGTCTTCATTTTCCGCCGTGGTATCAAACCCGAGGTCGCACCCGCGAATGCCGATCGTTGCGCGGCGGGTTTTGACCTTGAACCGGTCCGGGTTGAGGTCGGTGATTTTTCCCGTCACGGTCCTGAAAACGCCTTTTCCCATCTTCACGCCGAAGGCATTATCGGCGGTGTTAGCCGGGTTGTAGACATATTCATCGATGATCAATTCACTGCTTTCGCCAACGGCCAGCAGGGTGTCGTCGCTAAGCATGAGCTGCAGGCGAGACTTTGCTTCGGTCTTCACCGTATCGTTCAGCATGATTTCCGACTGCAACGCCAGCTCACGCGCCATTCCCGCAGTATCAACCGCGGAGGCCTTGCCTTGTGCCGCCACAATCAATCCAATCGACTCTGCCTTGGCCCATCCGGACAGCAGCATGAATCCCAGCACGATCGTTCCGATTTTTTTCATCATCAAGACTCCTTAAAATTCATAGATTGCAGACAGGCTCACACGATTGCGGTCAAACTCAAACCCAGGAATAGTGGACGCATTCCACACGCGCAGGTATTGGAGATCCAGCCATGCCCGGTCCGAAAACCGACGTTTGACGCCGACCAGCAGATCCCAGCGGTCGTCCTCACGTTCAATCCCTGAAAACATAGCGGGATCCTCATATTTCGCAAATCGGTAGCGACCTCCGGCATAGGCGATCACGCCGACTGGCAATCCGACCTGCCCATCCAACCGCAGACGATAGCCTAGATAGGAGTTCACATCCATTTTTGCATCTTCCGACAACAGGTCAACGCCGAGGGATAGATTGTTGTTCCGGTTGCTGAAATAGTATTTCCAGTCTTCTCCAACTTGGGCAAAAACCGAATCGCGGCCACCAAGGGGATCAAATTCAGAGTCATAATCGCGTGATTCAAGCGTGGCGCGCGTTATGAAATAATGGTTTTTTGTCGCCGCAATCATCCATGCCCCGTCTCCGCCATAGATGCTGACCAATGGATCGCCTCCATACCAAAGATATTCGCTTCGACCGACGACTTCGACCAGGTTGCGCTTTCCTATATTGCGCAATCCGGCATGAATCCGGGCCTCTGCCACTTCTTGATCCTGGGCTTTATCGTACCAGCTATCAAAAAGGCCTAGTCCTCCCACCAGCATCCAGCCATCTCTCCGACCCACGTCATATTCCGCCCGTAGATCCAAGCCGCCTTCCAATCCGGCGGTGTCCTCGCTTTGCGACGGAGGAAAAACGGAGAGGTCGTCCGAAGCGTAGTTCACATTGTCGTCATAGATGCCGGAAAGGTAGACCTTCCCGTTTAAAACAAGCGTTCGCGCACTCTTGTCGATCTGCTTGATGGTATCCAGCACGGAGCTGCGCACCGCCCTATCCGCCGTCCCGTTCAGCACGATGCTGTAAGCGTCCCTGGCTTCTTCCGGCTGTCCCAGTGCCATCAACGCCGCCGCCTTGCCCAGCAACGCCTTTTCATGATCCGGTTGCGCCATCAGCACGCGGTCATACGCAAAGACCGCATGCGAAAATTTCCTCCTTTTCGCCGCCGCGTCTGCCAAGGCAAGGTTTTCGTCTACGCCGGCGGGATTAGCCCGAAACGCGGCGGAGAAAAGATCATATGCCTTTTCATACTCACCCGTGTTGTACGCATCCCAACCTGCACTCAAATCATCTCCCGCGGCGACACTGCCAATGATCAGCCACGCGCCCAGCGCCATCAGATGTTGTCTCTTCATGATACTCCTTTCATTGCGTTTCATCCATCTCAGGTCTTTCTCGCCGTTCCGACAGGCTGGTAAAATAATAACCATACAACTTGAGCGGATACAATGCGCAGTTTATAACTGTTGCCGGAATTATGAGAGATCGTGTAATCCAATCGATTGCGCAAAGAATGATTGTTATCATTATCATTCTTATCATAATTCTATCCGGCAGCTCGCTGGTCTACTATTTCATCGGGCAGCGCGCATACAGCCTTTTCGATTGCCTCTACATGACCTTCATCACCATCACCACCATCGGTTATGGCGAGGTGATCGATCTTTCCGGATCGCCCATGGGCCGGGCCTTCACCATGCTGGTGGCAATCTGCGGCATCGGCACCATGACCTATGCCGTCTCGATGGCAACCGCGCTTATTGTGGAAGGAAATCTCACCCATTCATTTAGGAGAAGGAAGATGGGGAAAAAAATAGAACTTGCACAGAACCATTTCATCGTCTGCAGCGCCGAGAACGTCGGCATGCACATCATCAACGAGCTCGCCGCCACCCAGCGGCCGTTTGTGGTGATCGCCCAGCATCAAGCAAACATGGACGCCCTGCTCGAACGGCTGCCCGAAACATTGGTTCTTTTCGGCGATCCAACCGACAACGATACGCTGCAGAAGGCGGGCATCGATCGCGCCATCGGACTTTTCGCGACGGACAACGACGACAACCGCAACCTGGTCATCTGCCTCTCCGCCATGCACCTCAACCCGAAGTTGCGGATTATTGCCCACGTACGGGAACCGAAGAATATCGAAAAGATGAAAAACGCCGGTGCCCATTCCGTCATCTCGTCCGAACAGATTGGTGGCCTGCGCATGGCCTCCGAAATGGCGCGTCCCGCAGTCGTCTCCTTCCTCGACACGATGTTGCGGAACACCGCAAAAAACCTCCGGGTTGACGAGGTCTCCATCCCTGCCGCTTTTTCCGGGAAAACCATTCAGGATCTCCATCTGAAACGCTATCGCGATCTATTGCTGATGGCCGTACGCGAACAGGAAGAATGGATCTACAACCCCGAAGAGACCCACCCCCTCGCCGAAGGCAGTACCCTTATTTTCATGGGCACGCCCGCCGCGCGAATCCAGCTCGAAACGGATCTGGCGAACACGCGTCTCTGACCCGGGGCTTGGAATACAGCGGGCTTCAGTTTCCCGCCGATTCCGGGGCGGGTTCGTAGAGGATGAACACCTGCACATCGCCGGAGCCTTGGACCGCGCGGATCTCCACCTGCTCGCCTTTCTTCGACGCCATCAGACGGAAAAAACCGCGCCCCATCTCGACCTTGTCGGTGGCCCAGCCCTCCGCCGCCAGCCGGTCGCCGAACCGGCGGCGCACTTCCAGCAATCCGATGGAACTCTTCATGCCCGCGCCAACCAGCCGCGTTTCGGGAATGCGCCCATGTTGTTCGAGTTCGAAATCCTCCATCAGCAGGTATTCCGGAAAGATCAGTACTTGGGGTTGCACGCCACGCCCAACGACCTCCATGGCCTTGCGCGGATCCACCACCGGCCCGGCCGGTTCAGGCGGCGCGACACACCCCGCCACCAGCAGGACGCACAAAAAGGCAAGGCCCCGGCGCATGGCGCTACCGCCACCTTTTGATTCTCGGCAGGATGTTCCGCTGCCCTTCCAGCACGCGGACCATCTCTCCGGCCAGTTCGTCGAGCGGCTCCGCCGACTCCCGCAGGTAGCTGCTCATCCAGTCGTATTGCTTGAGCGCGTCCTGCCCCTGCCTCACCTTGTCGAGGAGCATGGAACGGAGGTGGTCGTCGATCAATTGGACCTTGGAGGTGGACATCTGGTCATTCGCCTTCGACAGCTTGGCCAGATCCGTTTTCGTCAGCTGCATGTCGGCCACCTTGGCGACGAACTCCTCGTGGTTGCGCTTGAAGGCCTTCACCCACAGCTCCACGGCCTGCTCCGATTCGGCATAGTGGAATTCGTAGGGCCGCTTGATGCGTCCGCCTTGCGTGGCATAGGCCGTCATGATGCGGTGGGCCTGCTCGTCGAAATCCTCGTTGCCGCTCCAATACTGCACCAGGACGAGCATGATCTCGAGCTGGTTGTTCAGGTCGGAGATCCGGTAGGTCTGGTTGAGGAAGTTTTTCAGATCGGTCTTCACCCAGCCGTCGGCGGGAATGCGCACGCCATAGCGGCGCGTCTTGTCGAAGCGGGTTCCCTTGAAAATCTGGCGGCGGGGATCGTCCTTGTCCAGCTCCAGCTCGAAGCTCACATAGGTGGCCACGGCGACCACCTTCAAGTCCGTTCCGATCACGGGGCTGCCGCTGTTCCCCGGAACAATGTCGGCATCCACTTCGATATCGCCCGGCCCGACGCCCAGGATCCGCCCTTTGAGTTCGGTCGCCACGTTCCCGCCCGCGCTGTTGCCGAACACCACCACCGGCACGTCAATCCCCGGGGTTTCAACCGCCAGCTGCAAGGGGGTCACATCGCGGAGATCCTCTTCGCCCAGTTCAAAGCGCACCAGGTCGCGGTCGCGGCAGAATTCGAAGGAAACGGGTTGGAGCAACCGGCCGTTCATCGTGCGCAGGTCGGTTTTACCGGCGCCCATGAAATTGTGCTGGTTGCTGAAAAGATAGACCTTCCCGTCCATTTCGGCGATGAAGCCCGAGCCGCTGGCCACCCCGGTTTCGACGAATACGAGCGCGCTGCCGACCTCCCGGAAATCGACCTCCTGCTTCTCCTTCTTGCCCTTTTCCGGTTTTGTATTCTCCTCCGCCACGGCAGGGGGGACGGCGGGCGCCGCAGCGGGGTCGCTCAACACAACGCGCCCCTCCGCAAACCC
>JBGSLE010000387.1:0-3440 GCA_041740875.1 Pontiella sp.
GAAATTGGGAGGGCGATGTTCCTTTGCAGACGATGGAGGAACCAGTGCTCCCGCAAGCAACAGGGAGCTGGCGATGATCCGTAGCGGTTTTGCCGACCTTTTCATGCGTTCATCCATCCATTTCCAATGTTCTCATAACTGCTCCCGGCCAATGCGCCGGATTTCCTTTTCCGGACGCCTTGGAAAACAATCGCGGCCAGCGGATCGGTTGATCGCTGGCCGCGCAGGCGTGAAAAACCCTCGCTGCCGCTTAGCAGAACAGGCGGCGGATGGCGAACATCGCGCCACTGCACGCGACCACCATGCCCAGCGTGGCCGGCTCGGGTATGGCGGCAAACGTCAACGTGGCACTATCGATCCCGACCATTCCGCCCGCACTGAGGATACGGAAGCCAACCCCGAGATAGGGATCCTTGCCGATCATGGCGCTGTCTGCGGCAATCGTCCATGTGTTCGTTACGCTATACCACGTATCCGCGTGGAATCCAACGGCCTCATCCGCTTTCGCCAGCATGTCGGCAACGGCGGTTGGGCTTGAAACATAGGACAAAGCACTGGACGAATAGGCGACGCCATTCGTGGTATTGAAAGCGACCATCTGGTTCAACGCCGCAGTTCCATCGGCCAGAGCGCTGCCGGTGCCAGGATTGGAAAGCATGAATCCTGCAGCATAACCAGCCGTGCGGGTCAGCGATGTCATATCTTGCGCTCCTGGCCAATTGTTCTGGCCATTGCTGCCTACCCGCGTGACCAACGTATAGGTTCCGGCTTGCAGGCTCGGCACTCCCAGTGCCGACAATTGAATATAGGTTATGCCATCCTTCAGCCCTTGACCGGATCCCTGAGAGTGGTTGAAGTAATGCGTCGACCCTGCTTCGGCACCCAGCCCTTGGTTGCTGGCCACGTAACCTCCAGCGTTGCCGACCCTCACTTGATAGCCCGTATCGGCTATCGGAATATAGGTTGCCGAGGCATACCCGGTAGCCATCGCCATGGCTGCCGCCATACATATCATTGATCTCATCTTCTTCATTCCTTTCCGTTTGTTTTATGTCCCTGCCGTTTTGGCAGGGACAAAGTGATTGCAAGCCGAGGGCTATGGGTTGTAGCCAGGCCGCGAAACGCGCAGGCGCAGGAATTGGGCGTTCTCGGTTGCCACGCCGCCGACATGGTTGGTGACCGCATCGAATTCGGCGTTGAATCCGCCGATGGCGACGCCCGCGATCCAGGATTCGGCATTGGTCCAGCTTCCAACGACCAGGTTGTTGTTCTTTTCTAGATAATAGCCAATCCCGTTGGCCAGGTAGTCGACTTGCCGCGGCGTGACATAGGCAAAGACGTTCGTCCCCCCTTCCTGGGCAATGAACGCCGGGCCGACCAGGCCGGTGTTGGCCGCGTTGGTCGGATCGCCACCCGTGGCCCATTCGGTCACGTTGTCGATGCCATCGCCGTCGGCATCGGCCGCCATGAGCGCATTGGTAACGCCGAAGGAGGCCATGTAGTCGTCGAAGGGATCGGTCGTAATCTCGACCTCTTCGGCATCCAGCATCACGGAGTCCACCCAGGTTTGATAGTTTGTGCTGTTCACAAAGTTCGAGCGGGACATCCGGATGCAGATCGATTGGCCAATGGCCCCGGCGGCAAGGTTGGTTCCCTCGTAAACAACGGAGTTGGTGGTCCACGCCAGCGCCCCGATGGTGTCCAGGCGACTTGACTTGAGGGTGACGAAGGTGGTGGGCGCGGAATAGTAGCCCATGATCAGGATGTGTTGCCCGACCGCGGTTTCATCCAGGTTGGTTACACCGTTAAATTCCTTAATCTTGGCCAGCGCCGTGAGCGTATAGGTTTGGTTGGTTTCAAGCGGCAGGCCGGTGTTGATGGTTACGTTGCGGCCATAGTTTGGCTGGCTCCAGTAACCGATCCGCATCGCCGCCGCATTGGAACTATCCGCCGGGGGTTGGTCGGCGACAACCGGCGTATTGGTGGATGCAAAATAGATGCCGCCATCGCTCTTGAACCACTCATTCGTGGTTGCCGACGCCATGTTGGCGCCGCTGAGGGGGGTCGAGGTTGGCGCACCCAAGGGAACGACCTTCCCGTCCTCATCGCCCTCCAGCCAGGTGGAAAAATCATCAAAGAACACGTTCGCGGAATGTGCCGGAAGGGCGGCGAGCGCACCGGCGGCGGCCAATAGGCATATGTAGAGGCGTTTTTTCATCTGCTTCTCCTTTTGCGGTTCATGGAACATGCGGATCACTGATGCCATGCAACACCTGTGCATGCGCATTGCCGCTTATCCAACTTGAGGCAAGGTAAATAATCTAACCCGGGTTATCAAGCGTTTATTTGGAAATTGATCGACCATTGTTTCTATCGAGCCGAGGGGGGTGGAACCTCACCCCTTCCGGATGAGGATAAACTTGGAGGCGTCCTTTTCCTCGAGCGGGCGTTTCCAGCGGAAGTCGTTCCAGCGCGGCGGCACCATGCTGGCGTTCCATTTGTCCCAGGCGCTTTGGAGTTCGGCCATCTTTTCGGGATGCTTGGAAGAGAGGTCGATGTCCTCGCCGGGATCGTTCGCCAGGTTGATCAGCCGCGGGGGCGCATCAAACGCCGCGTTGACCAATTTCCAGTCGCCGCGGCGCACGGCATGCTGCACGCCGAAGCGCCAATAGAGCGTGCGCGGTTCGAGCTTTTCGGTTTTTCCTTCGAGCAACGGAAGGAGGTTCACCCCGTCGAGCTGCCATTCGGGGTTAGCTTCGATCCCTGCGGCGGCGAGTGCGGTGGGCAGGACATCGAGCTGGATCACGGGTTCGTCCGAAACGCGGCCGGCGGGAATGCGACCCTGCCACGCCGCCATCCAGGCGACGCGGATGCCGCCCTCCCAGAGCGACCATTTTTTGCCCGAAAGTCCGCCCATGTCGGAAAACTTGGAAGCCCCGCCGTTGTCGCTGATAAGGAAGACGAGGGTGTTTTCTTCGAGGCCGAGTTCCCGCAGCTTGGCCATGAGGCCGCCAATGACGTCGTCGATTTCGGCGATCATGGCGGCGTAGACCTGCTTGCCTTTGTCGAGGTGTTGGAACCGTTTCAGGAATGGTGCGCTGGCGACGTCGGGGCCGTGGACGGCGTTGGGGCTAAAATAGAGGAACCAGGGGTTTTTCTGGTTGGCTTCGATGAATGTGAAGGCTTCGTCGCGGTAGAGCGGGGAGGTGAGCGGGAAATCAGGCGGATCGTCCACCAGGTCGGCACCCCGGTAGCACCGGAAACCATCGGTCGCTTCGGCCGGGTTGCTGATCGTGCCGAAGGAAGAGCCGAACCCGCGCGCGACGGGCAGGTATTCCGGTCCGGTGCCCAGGTGCCATTTGCCGACGATGCCGGTGGCGTAGCCTGCGGCCTGCATGCGCTGGCCCATGGTGGTTTCGGTGAGGGCCAGCTTGCTGTTG
>JBGSLE010000388.1:0-2146 GCA_041740875.1 Pontiella sp.
GTCGGCGGCGCGCGTGACGACGACGCAGCGCCCGTTCCTCCAGAGTCCGGCAAAGACGAACAGTTCGCGGCCGGGCAGGTGGAAATAATAGGGTTGTTTCCCTTTCCACTCGTAGAATCCATCGGCCGGAACCAGGCAGCGGTGATCCGCCAGCAAACCCTTGAACGTCGGCCGTTCGGCCAGGGTTTCCACGCGGGCGTTGATGAGCAGCGGTTGCGCCTCGAATCCCCAAAGGCACTCCACGGCGCGGCCGGGGCTTTGCTGGCGGATGACGGCGACCGTCTGGGAGGGGGCGACATTGTAGCGGCCGAGGAAGAGTGGCGGCAGCTCGATCCCCGCGAGGGCCTGGATCGTTTCCTCCCGGCTTTTGGTTTGAGTGTAGCGCCCGCACATCCTAGGTTTTCTCCTTCACGGATGGAGGCACTATGAAGCTGGTTCGGTTTGGGGAAAAGGGAAAAGAGCGGCCGGGGGTGTGGATGGGCGACGGGCGCATCCTGGATGTCCGCGCACTGGCGTTCCACATCGAGGACTACAACGAGCATTTCTTTGCGAACAACGGCGTGGCGCAACTGCGCGTGCTGCTGGATGATCCGGGGGCTAGGTTCATTTCGTCCGACGGGATCCGGTTGGGTCCACCCGTGGCGCGTCCGTCGAAAATCGTCTGCGTCGGCGCCAACTATGCCGCCCACGCCAAGGAATTCGGCCATCAAATTCCAAAGGAGCCGATCCTCTTTTCCAAGGCCACCAGCGCCATCAACGGCCCGTTCGATCCGATCGTTTTGCCGGACGGCGCGCAGGTGGTCGATTCCGAGGCGGAGCTGGCGGTGGTGATCGGCAAGACGGCCTCCAAGGTCCGGCAGGCAGAGGCCCTCGATTACGTGGCCGGCTACACAGTGCTCAACGACGTCACCGAACGGGTGGTGCAAAAAGCCAACGGCCAATGGTTCCGGGGCAAGGGGTTCGACACCTTTTGTCCGATCGGGCCTTTCCTCGTGACGCCCGACGAGATCCAAGACCTCCGGAATCTGGCGGTTTGGCAAAAACTCAACGGCGTTGCCTTGCAGGAGGCCCGCACCGCCGACCTGATGTTTTCCGTCCCTTTCCTGATTGAATATATTTCTCAGGGAATGACCTTGCTGCCCGGCGATGTGATCGCCACGGGCACGCCGCCCGGCATCGGCTCGGCCCGCAATCCGCCGGTACTGATGAAGGCGGGCGACACGGTCGAAGTCGGCGTCGATGGCCTCGGTGCGCAAAAAAGCAACGTGGTTTAGGCATACGGCAAAAACAGCGGGGCGCAGGAACGGAAAAGGGATCGCCGAGGCGATCCCTTTTCGTATGCCAGCGGAAGGTCAATCTAGAACTGGTAGCGGAGGGAGCCGAGCAGCGTGTAGTCACTGTAGTCGCTCGCCCAGCGGGTGTCGAGGTCGGCGCGCAGTTCGAGGAATTCGCCCAGCTTGGCGGAGGTGCCGATGCCGATTTTCAGGATGTCCTCCTCGGGGGCCTGGTAGGCCATGGCGTAGCGGGTCGTGCTGTCGACGAGCCGGTAGGTCGAGTCCTTCTCCTCGGCCCGGAACTCATGGAGCCAGTGGGCGCGCAGTTCGGGCTTTAGGACCATGCTGCCGAGGGCGGTGTAGAAGCCGACGTTGCAGCCGAGCGAGCTTTGCACGTAGGTCGTGTCGTAGCCGAAAACCTTGCGCGCCTCGGCGTTCGAGGAGGTTTCGACGTAGGTGTCCTGATAGTAGTAGTTGACCAGCATCGACGCCATCGGGGTGAAGACGAAATAGTTGCCGATCATCTCCTTGCCGCCGCCGAGGTAGAGGGCGCCGTTCTGCACATCGTATTCGCCTTCGGTGTCGAACGTGGTTCCAAGGGTTTCCTGCACCTCGCTGCCGGCATAGATCAGGCTGGCGTCGAAGAACCAATCCATGGTGCCGAGCGAGGCATAGGCCGCGCCATAGTTGGAGCGCGCGTCCGTCTGGGCGCCGTTTTCCTTGTCGATGTCCGCGGTGCCCGAACCGCCGGCGAGGCCGACGAGGATGTTCTTGGCCACGGAGAGGTCCGCGCCGATCAAGAAGCCACGCAGCGTGGCGTCGTAGCCGTTGAAGCCGTCCGCCGCCGATTTGTCGGCCCAGGTACCGTAGCC
>JBGSLE010000389.1:0-5793 GCA_041740875.1 Pontiella sp.
GAAACGGCGCATCCGGCGGGAGCCTCGACGCGGTAGCGCAGCGCCGCGACCTGACGGCGCGCCATCGAAACCAGCCGCTCCGTCTTTACCCGCACCCGTTTGCCGGACTTCGTCTCCCACACAAACTCACGCTCCAGCACGCCGCGCCGCAGATCGAGCGAGCGGCGGTGCGACGACAACCTGGCCGTCGCAATGCCAAAGGTTTCGCCATCCACCGTTAAGTCCACCTTGGCCCAGTCGGCCATGTTGAGGATGGCATGCCGCGCCTCGGGAAAGCCGGGCATTTTCCAGAGATGCTCATACGGGGTGTAGCCGCAGATGCCGTTGACCAGCGTGGCCGGATATTCGGCATAGCCGGGATTGCCCTCCTCGAAGGTGCCGCGCACGCCGAAGACGCCGTTGGAAAGGGCGAAGGCCGTCTCCCAGTACGGGAAGCGATCCCTCTTCAGCGCATCCTCGGTCACGTTCCACGGCTCCTTCGGGATCGTCCTGATGCGCCCGGCATCGAGCAGCGCCTGCAAATCGATCTCGGCATAGTCGGTGATGCACTCGTGCGCGTTCGGCAACCGCGCCGGTTCGCCGACGCCAATGCACTTCATCTTCGCCGCGTGCGCGGCCGCGACCCCGGACTCGGCGTCCTCGAACACCAGGCAGTGGAACGGGTGCATGTTCAGCGCCTTGGCGCCCCGCAGGAATATTTCCGGATCGGGCTTGGGATGGACGATCTCGTTGCCGGTGACCACCGCGTCGAAATAGTGCGACAAGCCGAGCGCTTCGAGCACCGGCAACGCGTTCTTGCTCGACGAGCAGATGGCCAGGCGCACCCCTTCGGACTTGAGCTTCTGGATGAACGGCACCACGCCCGGATAGATGTCGCCCGGGTTGATCTGCTTGAGCAGCTCCTTGTAGTAGCCGTTCTTGATCTCCGCCAGCCGCTCCTTCTCCGCCAGCGGCAAATCGATGCCGTTATGGTCGAGCAGCACCTGGAGTGAAGCCAGGCGCGGCACGCCGCGGCAGCCGTGGTTGACCTCCTCGTCGAACGCCCAGCCCTTTTCGTCGGCCAGCTTTTTCCACCCCAGATAGTGGTATTTGTCCGTGAAAACCACCACCCCGTCCAAATCGAATAAAACCGCGCGAATTTGATGCCGCATAAACCACCTTGCCGATTAAAAAATTATTGGATAACTATGTTTGACGGTATTTATCCATTTATAGACATGCTGTAAAGGGCATTCGCATCCCTCTTCGCGGAAGAACGCCGCGCAGGGCTTTTTGCACCGGCGGGGTGGTCGGCGGCCTCTTGGATGACCGGGGTCGGCGCAATCGATCGTTCATCGTGCCGGAATTGGCGCCGGGATCAGGCATCCCGCCATCCCTGGTTTTTCTGGAGAAGGATTCTGGGGCATGGCCATATCCCTGGATCGGCCTGTATCCTTAAGGGGTGAAATCGCATGACACGCATGGGTGCAGAGGAGGGAAATCGGATGACCGCGAAATAAACGGCAAAAAAAATGAACATGGCAACGGCACGGCGGTCGTTTAGGCCGTAAATTAACCCCATAGGAGACACGACATGAAGAAAGTACTAGGTATTGCGGCAATTGCATTGATGGTTGCGGGTTCGGTTGCATTTGCCGGTGAAAAGGGCTCGGCCTGCCCTGCTGAAAAGAAAGCGGAATGTTCGGCCGAGAAAAAAGCCGCCTGCTCGGCCTGCCCGGCAGAAAAGAAGGCGGAATGCTCGGCCGAGAAGAAGGCCGAATGCACTAAGAAGTAGCCCCTCTTTGCACCCGGTGCATTAATGAGCCTCTCCGCACGGGGAGGCTCTTTTTTTACGGCTATGGTGCAAAACCGCCTGTCGGGCTTCGCACAACGCATCGGCAATATGCATGCGGTTTTTACTGATCTTCGCGTCTTGCATCTATCCAATTGGTGCCAGAGGGTCGGGAAATCGCCCGGTTCTCCCGGAGATTGCGGATGCCGGAACCGCTCTTCGCAACCTGTGGCTAGCCCCGCTGCCTGCGGGAAGCGGGGCGGTCCAAGTGACGCCGCAACGCCCGGCGATGGAAGAGCAGCGCGCCCGCCCCGATGGTTAGCAGCAGCACGCTGGATGGTTCGGGAATGACGGCGACGCGGAAGCCGGTGTTGCTGACATATGCATCTGGCGAGCTACCCAGACGAGCGGACGAGCGCAATTCCTCTTCAAAGGTTCCATATTCCCCTCCGCGAAATACACGTTGTTCATTCATACTATCCAAAAGCCCATCCGAGGCACCTTCGATCCACTCCCACACATTGCCCATCATGTCGTGGGTACCGTTTTGCTCCTCGGCTCCAAACCCCACCGTCCATGTGTAATTTGGATACTCATTTACGGTACCTCCTGGTTGACCATTAAAATAGTTCCAACCGTTGGCGGTACCGTGTATGGGAGCCGAATCCAACCCGCTGGTGAAGAGCGAGTAACCGCTCGCATCGGCCTTGAAGTAGGCGGCCTTATACCACTCGTCTTCGCTGGGCAGGACATAGGCCAGATCATTGCTGTTGCGGAAAGTCCGATCGAGCGACACAAGCGACCCTCCACCATCAAATTGGTAAACGCCCGTGTAGGCATCGCTTGTCGTCAGCCAGTTGCAGAACATGGCGGCTTCGAACCAACTGACACGTGAAGCGGGGGCGTCGTTACCAACGGAACGAATCCCTACATTCCAGTAGTTTTCGTTCCCGTTTCCGATCATTCCGTCGGCGGCGCGAGCCTTGAAAAACTGGTCGATGGAGACTTCGGTTTTTCCGATGCGGTAGTTGTAGCCGACGGCACCGTAGCCGGTGGAGTCGGCCGCGTTGCCGGCATGGCCGATGGCCACGAAGTCGATGCTGAACTGGTTGGTGCCCGTGCCGAAGAGGTCGGCGTGTGCCGACGTAATCGCCAGCGTTGCCGCCAGCAGGATCGATGTCCGGTTGTCCATGGGTTCCTCCTATCAGAAACAAGGGAAGCGGTTGCGGGAGTCGGGGCGATCAAAGCGCCGCCGCAGCGCCCGGCGATGGAAGAGCAGCGCCCCCGCCCCGGTGGTCAGCAGCAGCACGCTGGAGGGTTCGGGAATGACGGCGACGCGGAAGCCTCTTAGACTCACTTCACTTGTGGGACCAACCGCATCACGTGCAACGGAGCGGAGTTCAACCTCAAAAGAATCATATGCTCCCCCTCGCACAACACGGTGTTCTGCCAGATCATCAAGCATTCCGTCTTGAGCACTCTCGGTCCATTCCCAGACATTGCCCATCATGCCGTGGGTGCCGTTTTGCTCCTCGGCTCCAAAACCAACCACCCAGGTGTCGTTTGGATGTTCATTCACATAGCCACCGTTGAAATAGTTCCAACCGTTGGCTGTACCTTGCACCGGCACGGAATTGAGTCCGCTGGCATAGAGCGAGTAGCCGTTGCCGTCGGGCTTGAAGTAGGCGGCCTTGTACCACTCGTCCTCGCTGGGCAGCACGTAGGCCAGTCCGCCGCCGTTGCGGAAGGTACGATCCAGGCACGTCATCACGCCGCTACCATTGAACTGGTAGGCGCCCGTGTAGGCGTCGCCTGTCGTCAGCCAGTTGCAGAACATCGCTGCATCGAACCAGGACATCCGAGAGGCGGGTGCGTTCACGCCAACTGTTAAGGCCCCATTGTTCCAAAAGTTTTCATCGCCATTCCCGATCCGTCCGTCGGCGGCCCTTGCCTTGAAAAACTGGTCGATGGAGACCTCGGTCCTGCCGATGCGGTAGTTGTAGCCCACCGCGCCGTAGCCGGTGGCGTCCGCCGCGTTGCCGGCATGGCCGATGGCCACGAAATCGATGGAAAACTGGTTGGTGCCCGTGCCGAACAGGTCGGCGTGTGCCGACGCCGTGCTCGCCAGTATCGCCACCAGCAGGATCGGTATCCGGTTGTCCAAGGGTTCCTCCTGCCTCGAATCAAGGGAAGCGGTTGCGGGAAGCGGGGCGGTCGACGCGCCGCCGCTGTGCCCGGCGATGGAAGAGCAGCGCCCCCGCCCCGAAGGTGAGCAGCAGCACGCTGGAGGGCTCGGGAATGACGGCGACGCGGAAGCCTATTGAGGATGAAAATTCGGTTGGTCCTTCATCAAGGCGACCCACAGAGGATAGTTTGTTCGTAAGGCTAATATACCCTCCCCCCCTCAGGGTGCGCCGTTCATTTAAATCGTCTAAAAATCCGTCCTTGGCCTCCTCAACCCATTCCTCCACGTTACCCATCATGTTGTAGGTGCCGTTCTGCTCCAAGCCGCCGACATCGATGTCCCAAACATAGTTTGGATAGGGATTGAGAATCCCTGCTTCTGCATCAACGTAATTCCACCCATCGGTTCCTCCCCATGTTGGAACGGAATCAAGACCGCTGGCGTAGAGAGAATAGCCGCTTCCATCGGGCTTGAAGTAGGCGGCCTTGTACCACTCGTCCTCGCTGGGCAGGACATAGGCCATTCCACCGCTGTTGCGGAAGGTACGATCCAGCCCTGTCATCACGCCGCTACTGTTGAACTGGTAGACGCCCGTGTAGGCGTCGCCCGTGGTCAGCCAGTTGCAGAACATGGCTGCTTCGAACCAGCTTGTTGCCGATGCTGGCGCATTATTACCCGCCGTGCGGAAGCCAGTGTTCCACTGGTTTTCATTACCGTCGCCAATCCTTCCGTCGGCGGCACGCACCTTGAAAAACTGGTCGATGGAGACTTCGGTTTTTCCGATGCGGTAGTTGTAGCCCACCGCCCCATAGCCTGGGGTGTCTGCCAAGTTGCCGGCATGGCCGATGCTCACGAAGTCGATGGTGAACTGGTTCGTGCCCGTGCCGAAGAGGTCGGCGTGCGCCGCCGTTGCGCAAAGCAACAGCATCGTCGTCCAAAGGTTTGCCCGGTTTTCCATCCCCAACCTCCCTTGCAACTCGGCGCATCCTACCTGCACGTTTTTGGTTTGGCCACCGTCATCCGCTACCAACTATGAAGGCCGGAACACGCGTGCCGACCTTCCATATACAGATAAAATAAGCCGACGCGGCGGAAGGGTCGCGTCATGGATCATTCAGCGCATCACCGGTTTTATACCGTCTTCAGTTTAAAATTATTACCTTCCTGTGCGCCCGGATCTTCATCGCGTAGAGCCGCAAAGCCAGCAGGGGATTTGCTTGTCTTCTTTGCGCCTTTGCGTCTTTGCGCTAAAATACGAAAATAAATATGAAGGTGGTATTACTCGCGCATCACTCAGCGCCCGAAACCGATAGACCGCGGCGTTCGAGCAGGCTGCCCTCCGCCAGGTAGAGTCGAATGCGCGCAATCAGAAAGGCGACCCGCGCCTCGATTTCCGCAATGCGGCTTTCGACCAGGTCCCGCTGGGACAGCGCCACGTCAAGAGCGGTGGCGGTACCGACCTCGAAGCGGTCGCGTTCGGCCTGGAACGTCTGCTCGCGATATCCCCGGGTTTCGGTCGAGGCCGAAATCTGGCGGCGCGCCCGCTCCAGTTCGTTGATGGCCAGCAGCACGTCGAAGCGCACCAGGTCGCGCAGATTGGCCAAGGCTTCCTCGCCCTGCTCCACTTCCGTTCGGGCAATCAGGTCCCGCGCACGGGCTCGCCGGTTGCCCAAGGCCTGGCTAAACGCCAAGCCAACCGTCACATCGAACCCCGGCCCATCCAGGTCGTTGAAGCTCTTCTCGAAGGTGTCGGCATAGCCGGTCGTGCCCAAGGTGATGAATAGCTCCAGCCGCGGCAGCCGGCCGTTGCGCGTCACGACCGTTTCCAGCTCGCCGC
>JBGSLE010000390.1:0-1558 GCA_041740875.1 Pontiella sp.
GAAGGATCCAGCAAAAAAGCCCCGCCGGCGTGGCTCGCCGCCGACTTCAACCGCGACGGCTACGACGACCTGCTCGTCGCCGCCCCCGAGCTTAGCCGCCTGCACCTCTATGCCGGTTCCGCCGCCGGGCTCGACCCCGAACCGACCCGCATCGACACCCTCTCCGAAGCCTCCAGCATTTCCCGGCTGGCGAATGGCGACCTCCTGGTCGTCAGCAAGAAAGAGAAGATTGCCGCGCTGCACGCCGCCGCCGACCTCGAAAAATTCCCGTCGATCCTCCAGCTGCCCGGCAGCGTGCTGGCCGGTTGCGCCGTCGAAGCCGCCAACGAATGCTGGTTCGCCTGCCGGAACGACGACAAGGAGCTGCAACTCGTCCGCATGACAATGGATGGAGCCGAAGCCTCGATCCATCCGCTCGACCTAAAAAACGATCCCGTCGACCTGCTGGCCTTCCAGCTGCCGGACAACAAGACCGGCCTGCTCTTCTTCATGGCCTACGACACGCCGAAAATGCAGCTTTTCCGCGACGGCCGCCTAGAGGAGCTTACCAGCGAATCCTTCCGCGCCCTGACCCAGCCGCTCGCACTGGCCAACGTGCGCCTCGGCGCGCCCGGCGATGGCGCGGAAATCACCGTCTCGCAAGGCGCCATCGCCCGGCGCTTCGAGTGGAAGGGCGAGCGCTACGAGGCCGTCCGCCAGTTCAACCCCGAAAACCCGCGCGGCGAACTGATCGCCTCCTGCGCCTACACCTTGCTCGATGGAACCACCGGCACCCTTTTCTACGACCGCAACGCCGGCAACCTCGTCCGCTTCGCCGCCGCCGGCGACGAATGGGGCAAGATCAACATTCCCGAAGCCGACCAGACCATCTTCGACCTCGTCCAGCTGCGCAATCCCGCCCGCGACACGGTCGTGCTGATCGACCGCACCGGGCTCAACGAAATCATGGGCAACGGCAAGCGGCTCGACCTCGTTTCGGCCGCCGAATACGTGTCGCCCTCCGAAACGCCGCTGCTGGCCTACGCCAAGATGGTCATGCTCGGCAACCCGCCCCGCCCGCTGGTCGCGCTCGTGGATCCCGCCAACCGCACCATCGAACTAGTGGGCATGGAAGGCGGCGAGTTGAAGAAGCAGCTCATCTTCGAGGTCTTCCTGGCGTCCGACTTCGCCAACCAAAGCCAGGCGCAGGGTACCGAACCCCACGACCTCGAATCCGGCGACCTCAACGGCGACGGCATCGGCGACCTCGTCGTCCTGAGCCAGGACAAGCTGCTGGTCTACCTCGGCGAATAGCCATCCAAATCGGGTTTTCCGGTTGATTTGAACCCTCGTGCCGCTACTATCCGCCGAATGGTTCGCGTATTGGAAATCGATGCCTCGCATCCGCCGGAAACGGCGCTGCAGGAGGCGAAGGCGGTGCTGGCCGGCGGCGGGCTGGTGATCGTGCCGACGGAAACCGTGTATGGCATCGCCTGCGATCCCTCCGTTCCGGGCGCCATGGAAAAACTCGCCGCCGCCAAGGGGCGCGACGGCAACAAGCCGGTCGCCCGCCTCGCCG
>JBGSLE010000391.1:0-2227 GCA_041740875.1 Pontiella sp.
GGGCGACGCCATTGAGGTTGGCGGCGATTTCATGCGGCGCGGCCGGATCGTCGAACCGCAGGACAAGCTTGGCCGTCGGCTCGGCGCCGCCAACGGGGGTGAGCTCCAGGCCGGTCGGCTGGCCGTTGAGTTCCGGGTGGCTGGATAGTTCCGTTCCCTGGAGGGTTTGCGCGGGGAAGTCGCCGCCAAGCAGGACGTTGTCGATCCTGAGCTGGCGGATGGTCCATTTCGGACGCGAGGAGACGAGGTCGGCGGCGGCTTTGAGATAACCCGCTTTTTGCGCATCGGCCATGGCGGCTTCCTTGGTCGTCTTGGGCTTTTCGCCTTGGGCGGCCGCTTCGGCGTTTTGCTTGCGCTGCTTGAGGTATTCGTTGGCCTTTTCGCCGTACTGCTTCCATTGGCCGGCCTTGGCGAAATAGTCTTCGAGCGCTTTGCCGAACGGCTTTTCATCTTCGGGCTTGGCTTCCGCCTTCGGTTTCCTGGGAAGGACCTTGCCGGGCGTGGCGCGCGGCACGTCGCGCTTGAGGGTCGAGCCGGAGAGCAGGTCGATGGCGTAGGACTTGCGCAGGAGGTCGCCCATGCTCACATCGGCGGCGAGCGTTTCGAGCTGCACGAGGTTGTGGGTCGGCTTGTCGGGGTCGGTGACTTGCAGCCCTTCGAGTTCAAGTTTGCCGGCCGCGAGCGAGAGGTGCGCCTTGGCAATGTTGACCTCGGCGCCGGTTCCAAGCTCGATGCTCCGCTGGAGCCCCCTCTTGACGGCGATGTCGAGCAGGAGGAATTCCAGGACGAGGCCGATGGCCAGCACGGCCGCCACGAGGATGAACCCCGATTTGCGCAGCAGCGGCGACTGCTTCGCCAGCACGTCGGCGGTGGAAATCTTCTGCTTGCCGAAGACCAGCCACATCAGGAAGTGCGACACCTTGTGGCCGGTCACCTTGCCGATCTTTTCATGTTGTTCGGCCTTGAGCATTTGTTCGCGGATTTTGGTGATGGTGGCGGACATGAACAGGCCGAAGGCGACCGCGGCGACAATGGCGTAGGGAAGGCTGCCCGCCATGGCGTAGACGTCCAGGCCCATCAGGGCGGTGACGGGCGCATTGGCCAGCGTGGTGAAAAACCCTTCCAGGCCGATCGTGTGGATGAGGAAGTAGCCGGTGTGGAAGCTGACCGGCGCCAGCACCAGGCTGAGCAGCTTGCCTGCGGCGACGCCCAGCAGCATGAAGCCGATGTTGGCGTTGAGCAGCAGGGTGACGAGGATCGCCAGCGCCAGCGTCAGGCTGGCGACGGGGTTGAAGCCGATGAGCACGCCGCAGAGCGCACCCAGGAATATTTCCTTTTTGCCGGCGCCGCCGCGCAGCATCCGGCCGATTTTCCGAACAAGCTGGTACGTGATCATGTGTCCATCCTCCGTAAAAAAGTTTGCGCGCAGAGCATAGGTGTGCGCGTGCTTTTAGGTCAATCGGGGATTGGAACTATCGAACCGGTTGGGATGGCCATACGCATGCGCGTCTACTACAACGGGGGCATGCAATCGAAGCACATCGAATGGGCGCGCCGGATCCAGGCGCTGGCGCAGGCGGGGCTGGAATATGCCGAAAGCCCCTACGACCGCGAACGCTACGGGGAGTTGCGCGGCCTCGCGGCGGAAATGATGGCGGCGGCCTCGGATGTCCCGGTCTTCCAATGGCTGGAGCTGTTCGTGGGGCAATCCGGCTATCCCACCCCGAAGGTCGATGTGCGCGGCGCAGTGTTCAAGGAGGGCAGGATCCTGCTGGTGCGCGAAAAGGACGATGGTTGCTGGAGCCTGCCCGGCGGTTGGGCGGACGTGAACGATGCGCCCTCGCAAGCCGTGGTCCGCGAGCTGCGCGAGGAGACCGGCTACGCCGTGCGTTGCACCAAGCTCGCCGCCGTGCTCGACCGCGACCTGCACTACAACGCCGACAAGCGGCCGTTCCATAGCTACAAGCTCATGTTCCTGTGCGAAATCACCGGCCCGGCCGAAGGGTTGTGCCACGATATTTCCGAGGCGCGCTTTTTCCCGGCCGACAGCCTTCCGCCGCTCTCGCTGCACCGCACCCTGCCGCAGCAGGTGGCGCTCCTGTTCGAACACCATCTCAACACGGCGCTGCCGACGGTATTCGATTAGGCCGCCGGCAGGGCGGGGCGCACCTTGACGGTCTTTTCGCGCTTGATGGTGACGGAGCCGGGCTTGGCGCCGCGCGGCTTG
>JBGSLE010000392.1:0-4148 GCA_041740875.1 Pontiella sp.
TCCTTCATGGTTTTATTGATAAACGAACAGGTAGTTGCTCATCCCTCCCCGTATTGATGGTCGCCATTGGCCGTCGTTGTGGCTATCCGCTTTATCTCGTAACCTGCAAAGGGCATCTATTTTGCCGATGGGATGATGGAACAGAACGGTTTAATATCGAAACAGCATGTCCCGGTATAGACAGCAAACCAGATTCCTATTACATGCGATGGCCTCATCCAACAAATCCAACCGAAGCCAAAGCAGAGAAATTTTTGAAAAGTTTGAACCACGCAGAAGAACTGGCAGTCTTTGCTCGCTTGCGAGCTTCCTGCCTTGAAGAAAACAAACGATATGGCGAAGCATCCCAAGCTTACGCTTTCGCGTTACCGTCATTCCCTGAATCAAAATACCTGAAAGCATACTTAAATAACGTCAACAGGAGGAAATAAAATGAGGAAGTTACTAGCCACACTATTCGTCGCAGCTCTCACCAATAGCAGCTTTGCATACTACCAAGCTCAACAAGGCCGGTGGATAAGTCGAGATCCTATTGGAGAACAAGGAGGCGTAAATATTTATGCACAGTCAAAGAATGCACCAATTAATAGAGTTGACCCTCTTGGATTAGCCGATTTGTGGATGAATTTCGGGTTTGATGATTCCACAACCTTTAATGCAAACAAGGACGCCATTAACTCTCAAAAAAGCGACCTTCAAAATGCTATGGATCAATGCTGTAAAGAATTTAGTATTGGATGCGGCACTAAAGTTAAGGCAGATTATGATTTTAATCGAAAGAACAAGCCTGCGCCCAGCGATGGTACTTATAATCTTGGGGAGTACGGGAAGACACCTGATGGCGAGTTGCTGCTAAGTAATTTAGGCAATATCAGCACTCCACACTCTGGTAGCGGACTTAACTACCTAATCACAGGGAGCTCTATTGAACAAATATGGGAGGGGCAGACTATTGGGACACAGGGATCAACCATGCCCACAGGCGGATCTGGGATAAATACAAGCTATCTTGGTACGCCAAATCTCTTGTCACATGAAGGAGGCCATCAAGTCGGATATAATGGTGGTCCCGATGGAGCGATTCACAGCTCCGACCCAAATAATATCATGAGCACTGCCAATCAAAGTGGTCAAACCTTTGACAAGTGTGCATGTCAAAAAATGTCGGATGCGGCGGAATAAGATGCGAAGTATTCTACTATATTTGTGTTATTTTGTAACCATTTCAATCTCATCCTTCGCGGGTGAGACAAAAAATGATTCATTAAATATTCAGGTGGTAATATTTAACGAAATGCTCAAGACCATCTCTCCGGAACAGTATGATGTTTGTTATATTAGCATCCAAGATACTAATAGTTATACTGCTGTAAAAACCTGTCTGAACCAAAAACCCGGCATAAGATTTGACATGGGTTGCAATGCTAAAATTAACGATGGGAAAGTCCGAGGTCGAAATAATTCCAAACTTGGAATTATATTGAAAGTTAAAATTGAAACAGTCGAAGATGATACAAGTGCCATAGCCACTGGTGCTTGGTTTTCAACATCTAAATCATCCCAATCTACAATGTATTGGCTCCGAAAAAATCCAGAAAATGGAAGTTGGGAGATATCGAAAAAACAAGTCCTATTTATTTCATAAATTATTCGAACAATAGAGGAATAGATGCTCATGACTGAGGTACGAAGGAACTGAGCTTCTATTCGGAGGTTCCAGAAGCGGCTGCGCGGCCGACATGAATAAAGCGTAAGCGTCCCGCGAAGCACCTCTTGTTGAATCTTCATAGACGTCGAAGGCTTGCCTCTATGACCATTCCAACATCTACGGCCCAACTGACGATCATGAAGACCGACGAACTCGGTCGCGTACAGACCACTCTGGAATCAAGTATCCTTCACAGCAACGGGCACCGGGGTACGCTTTTCCCCGCATTCCTTGCCCTACGGAGCTGACTGCGAATACCTTGTGGTTTCATCGGCTTTTACATTGAAGCCGCGCGCGGAATGCCTACCATGGGGGTGTTAAAGGAGTCTCGAATGGCCGACAACTTGCATGACACCGGTTTCCTGTTGCAAAACCTCATGGAAAACATGACGGACAACATTTACTTCAAGGACACCCAGTCCCGTTTCATCATGGTCAACCGGGCGTTCTGCGAGTGGACGGGGCTCTCGCCCACGCAGATTGTCGGCAAATCCGATTTCGACCTTTTCGCCGATGCGCACGCCCGGCAGGCCTACGACGACGAGCAGCGCATCATCACCTCCGGCGAGCCGCTCATTGGCATCGAGGAAAAGGAGACCTGGCCCGACGGGCGCATCACCTGGGTCTCCACCACCAAGATGCCGCTCAAAAACGGGGCGGGCGCGACCATCGGCACCTTCGGCGTCTCGCGCGACATCACCGAGCACAAGGAGGCCGAGCTGCGCGCCGCCTACTACGCCGAGCAGGTCCGCCGCATCAAGGAGGGCATGGAGGACGACGTCCGCATGGCCGCCGAACTCCAGAAAACCTTCTTCCCCCGCTCCTACCCCGTCTTCCCGCCCGGCGCGCCGCCGGAGCAGAGCGGCGTCGAGTTCCACTACCACTACCACGCCAGCGGCATGGTCAGTGGCGACTTCTGCACGATCCGGCAACTCTCCGACACCGAATGCGGCCTGTTCCTCTGCGACGTCATGGGCCACGGCGTCCGCGCCGCGCTGGGCACCGCCCTGATCTGCGCCATGGTCGAGGAGATTTCCGGCATCGCCAAGGATCCGGGCGATTTCCTCGGCCGCATGAATACGCTGCTGCTGCCGATCCTGCGCCAGGAAGACACCTTCCTCTACGCCACCGCCTGCTACATGGTCTTCGACGCCTCCTGCGGGCGCCTGCGGTTCTCCAATGCCGGCCATCCCGTGCCGATGCATTTCCAGTCCGCCGGGAAAACCGTCGAATGGCTGATGGCCGATGCTGCCCTGCGCGGACCGGCGTTGGCGATCTCCGAGGATGCCGTGTTCCAAACCATGGAGACGATGCTGCAGCCCGGCGACTCGGTGGTCATGTTCACCGACGGGCTTTACGAAGTGGCCGGCGCGGCCGGCCTCGAATACGGGGAACCCCGCCTGCTCGAAGCCGCCCGGCGGCACGCGGGCGAATCCCTGCACCAGCTCTTCCCCTCGCTGGTGAACGAGGTGCGCCTGTTTGCCGAGGAAGGCGAGCTCGACGACGATGTCTGCCTTGCCGGATTGCACTACAGGAACCCCGCCCTCTAGCGGAACGCAGGAACCTTGCGCCATGGAACTGAACTCCAGCGGATTCGACTACGACATCCTCCTGAAATCCTTCTTGGAGAACACCTCCGACGTCATCTATTTCAAGGACCTGGATTCGCGCTTCATCATGGTCAACCACGCCTTCGCGCTCAAGCACGGGCTGGCGGCGTCGGAAGAGGTCGTCGGGAAAAGCGATTTCGACCTCTTCTCGCAGGAACATGCCGCGAAGGCCTACGCCGACGAACAGCGCATCATCCAGACCGGAAAGACCTTCCACGCCTTCGAAGAGAAGGAGACCTGGCCCGATGGGCGCGAAACCTGGGCCTCGACCACCAAGATGCCCCTGCACGACGACCGCGGGAACGCCATCGGCACCTTCGGCATCACGCGCGACATCACCAGCCGCAAACTGGCCGAGCTGCGCGCCCGGCGATATGCGGAGGAGATCTGCGAAATCAAGGAGCTGATGGAAGAGGACGTCCGCATGGCGGGCGAAATGCAGAAAAACTTCTTTTCCGCCCGCTATCCCGATTTTCCCGCCGGGTGCGAAGCGCAGGATTGCGCCGTCGAATTCCTCCATGCCTACACCCTCTGCCGGGCCGTCAGCGGCGACTACTGCGCGGTGACGCGCCTCTCGGACCACGAGGCGGGCATCTTCCTCTGCGATGTCAGCGGCCTGGGCGTGCGCGCCGCGCTCGTGACCGCGCTGATCCGGGGCCTCATGCAGGAAATCGAGCATCTGGCGGCGGATCCGGGCGCCTACCTCATGCGGATGAACGAACTGCTCTACCCCCTGATCCGGCTGGAGGCGGTGAAGTTGCAAGCCTCGGCGTGCTACCTGGTGCTGGACGCCGCCAGCGGCCGGATGCGCCTGGCCAGCGCCGGCCATC
>JBGSLE010000393.1:0-4537 GCA_041740875.1 Pontiella sp.
CGCCCATCATGTCGTAGAGGGTTTTTTCCAGCGTTTCGGCGGTGGCCCGGTGGGCTTCGTCGGCGATGAGGTTGTGCATTTCATCCGGATCGGTTTCGAGGTCGTAGAGTTCGTCGAGATCCCAGAGGCCGTAGTAGGTGATGTATTTGTAGCGCGGGGTGCGCAGCGCAAAGACGGTGGGGGACTGCGGGAAGTTTTTTTCCCAGTAGTAGGCGTAGAGGAAGTTTTCGCGCCACGGGATCGTTTCGCCCTTGCCGAGCGGCAGGAAGCTTTGGCCGTCCATGTGCGGCGGCGTCTGGAGCCCCATCGCCTCCATGATGGTCGGGCCGACGTCGATGTTGGCCACCACTTCGTCGACCACGGTGCCGGGCGCGAAGAGGGCGGGGCACTGCATGAGCATCGGGACGCGGATCGAGGTTTCGTAGGCCACGCGCTTGTCGATCAGGCCATGCTCGCCGAACATGAAGCCGTTGTCGCCCATGTAGATGACGAGCGTATCGTCGAGGATGCCCTGCGCCTTGAGTTCGCCGAGGATGCGGGCGACGCTGTCATCGACCGAGCGCAGGGTTTCGCAGTAGCGGCGGTAGTAGCGGGCGATGTCGAGTTCGCTGTGGTAGGGGAAATCGACGCCGTGCCAGGAGTTGCGCTGGTCGCGCAGCCAGCGGGGCTTGAGGTGGTAGTTCTCTGCAGTGTCCGCCTGCGTGGCCGGCCGGTCGAAGGGCGCTTCGGCCAGGGTGTTTTCATAGCTTTTTTCGGGGGTGAAGTTGGCGTGGACGGCCTTGTGGGAGAGGTAGAGGAAGAAGGGTTTTTCGGCGGGATTCTGCTGCCGGATCCAGTCGATGGCGTAGTCGGTGAGTTCAGTGGTGATGTAGCCCTTCTGCTTCACCCGCTGGCCATCGACGTTGAGGGTGTAGTTCGGGTTGGGCGGAAGATATTCCCCTTGGCCGAGGAAGCTGACCCAGCGGTCGAAGCCCGGTTGCGGCTGGTCGGACTCGCCGCCCATGTGCCACTTGCCGAAGAAGGCGGTGGCGTAGCCGGCCTTTTGGAGGTATTGCGGGAAATAAAGCGTGCCCGGGGGGATGGGGCGATTGTTGTCGATCACGCGGTGGCGGAAGGTGTAGAGGCCGGTCAGGATCGAGGCGCGGCTGGGCGAGCAGAGCGAGGTGGTGACGAAGGCGTTTTTCAGGTGGACGCCGTTGGCGGCGATCGAATCCATCGCCGGCGTGACGGCCAGCGGGTGGCCCATGAAGCCCATCGCGTCGTAGCGGTGGTCGTCCGCAAGGATGAACACCACGCTGCGCGGCTTGGCGCCGGGCAGGCGAACCGGATCCGCCGTTTGCGGAACCGGCACAACGGCCTGCGCCACGGCGGTCCACATCGAAACACAAACCAATCCAATATGTTTTATCATCATTATCCCTTCCCTACATGAAAAAGGCGGAAGTTATAATGAATAACGGTCGGTCTGCGACTGCTTTTTGTTTGAAAAAGCCACTCGCCGTCCGAGTTCCACCTCTTCTATCCATTCTCCATTCTGACTTCTTCATTCATAATTAGAGATGCGCTACTCGAGTTCGATCCGGTAGAAGGCGGCTTCCTTGTCGGCCACGATGCCCACCGCGCCGCCGGTCACCCCGGTCTGTTCGGTCTGCCAGACGGCGTCGGTGAGGTTGGTCTTGAAGGCGAGCGTGTAGGTCTGTTCGTAGGCATCTGGCCAGTGGAGTTCGATGGCCGGGCCGCTCTGCGACCAACCGTTGATCGGGATCATCGGATTTCCCGCCGTGGTATCCAGCGCGGGCGATCCCTGCAACGCGATCGTCGCCTTGTCGCTACCGGAGAGGCCCAGGTCGCCCAGTTCCGCGCGCATCGAACGCGAAAACTGGAGCATCAGCGCAGCGTGGCCCGGCTCGCCCGCGAGGTTGACGGTTTCGAGCGGATCGAGCGCATAGTCGTAGAGCTCGCGCGCCACGACTGTGCCGCCGCTAATCCACTCGATGTAGCGGTATCGCTCGGTGCGGTAGGCATAGCCCATCGCCCCGCCGCGGCTGAAGAGCGTCAATGCCCCTGTGCGCAGCGATACCGCCGGATCCTGCATGACCGGCACGAGGCTCTTGCCCTTCAGCGCGCGTCCGGCTGCTGCCGCGAACGGATCCTCGTTTTCTGCCAGCGGTTGTTCGGGAACCGGAAGTCCGGCGAGCGCGCAGAGCGTGGGATAAATATCGACGAAGCCGACCGGAGTTTTCGGCTTTGCATCGGCCACGCCGGTGAAGGGGCTGTAGACGATCAGCGGGACGCGCGCGGCCTGTTCGAGGTTGGTGTGCTTCGCCCATTCGGCGTGGTCGCCGAGATGGAAGCCGTGGTCGCCCCAGAGCACCACGATGGTGTTGGTGTGCAGTCCCAGCGCTTCGAGTTCATCGAGCAACCGGCCGACCTGCGCATCGATGAAGGAGGCGCAGGCATAGTAGCCGTGGATCAGCTCCAGCTGCTTGGCCGCCGGAATGTTGGTGGGATCGGCGATGTCGTCGTAGGTGGCCAGCTCCGCCGCATAGTTCCAGGTGTAGGAAACCTCGTGCAGCGGATGGCCCTGGAACGGCGCGACCGTGAAATCGCTGCGGTCGTACAGATTCCAATAGTACTGCGGCGCGACGAACGGCAGGTGCGGCTTCTTGAAGCCGACGCCGAGGAAAAACTGCGTGTCGCCCGCCGCGAGGTTGTTCAGCAGCGACAATCCGTTGTCGCAAATGATGCCGTCGCCGAAGGACGAATCGGGCAGGTTTGCCGCGCCGGTGGACGGGTTGCCTGCGGGATCCCAGCCCGCGGCGGATTGCAGGAACGACGAGGCGGAGAAAAAGTCGGCCGGCAGGTTGTCCGGATCGACCGGGTCGCCCCACGACGGCGGATCGTCCTTGCTGGAGCCGTCCTCGGCCACCTTCCCAGTGAGCAGGTCGAGCGTTCCGACGCAGCGGTAGTCGTTGACCTTGCCGGTGGCTGCGGTGCGGTAGCCGTGGTAGCGGAACCACTGCTGCAACGTCACCACGTTTGGACGGACGACGCTGTTGGCCCTGGAGGGATCAACGGCGTTTCCGCGCATCTTCTTGAAGCCCATGACGCCGGTTTCTTCGGGGTAGAGGCCGGTCATCAGGCTGGCGCGCGACGGCCCGCAGACCGCCCATGAGCACTGGGCGTTCTGGAAGGCGACGCCGGCGGTGGCCAGCGAATCGATGTTCGGCGTGAGGGCCAGCGGGTCGCCGTAGCAACCGAGCAGCGGCTTGAAGTCGTCGACCGCGATAAAGAGCACGTTGGTGCCTTGGTAGGGCGAAGGCGGCGGGTTGGCCACCGTGATTTCCAGGTTGGCGAAGTTGGTGGCCGTGCCGTCGGTCACCAGGATTATCCAGCGGTTGACGCCGAGGTCGGCGGATTGCGGCGTGCCGGAAAGCGCGCCGTTGGCGGCGATGGCGAGCCACGCCGGGCCGGAGACCTTGCCGAAGGCGAGCGTGTCGAGGTCGCCGTCGGAGGCGTTGTCGGCCAGCGCGGCGGAGTACGCCGCGCCTGGGAAGGCGGTAGCCTCGGTTACCGGGTCGCTGGAGAACTTCGGCGGCTGGTTGCCGCCGCCCAGCACTTCGTTGAAAATCATGCCAACGGCACCGGACGTCAGGGTTCCCACCGTTCCACCGGAGAGCGAGTAGGCCGACGTCCACGACGACCCGGTCACGCCTTCGAAGGAAACGAGCAGCCGCTTGTCGGGGCCGGCGTTCCGGTCTTCGGTATAGGCGGCTGGCTCCGTGATCAGGTCGGTGCGCGTATTGACGGATTCGATCAACACACCGCCCGGAAGCGCTGCGGCAAACGCATAGGAGAGCGAATAGGCGGTGCCGTTGTTGGCGTTGTCGGTGTCGTCCCACGTGGCTGAATCGGCTAGTGCGATCGAACCGCTGCCGGCGCGGACCACATACAGGGCGGTGATGGCCGTGATCCCCAGCGTATTGTCCGTGGTGATGTCGAAGGTGAATGTTCCCGGAGCCGTGACCGTGTAATACCACGCCCAGGCGGTCGGATAGGTATCCAGTCCGTTGGTGAGTTCGGTCTGCGCGCCGACCCCGCCTGTTCCGCCCACCTTGGCGCAACTCAGAGGAATCACGGTGCCTTTTTTATTGCCGGCGACCGTCAGGACGATGACATCGCCAAGCTGCGCCGCAATGCCGGAGTAGGACGAGGTGCCGCTGGTTCCTGCGGGCACGTTCCATCCCAGTGTCTGGACCTGGTTGATCGAAATGGTCGCGCCCGGCCCGCCGGTGCCGGTGCCGGCCACATCGATTTTGAGCACGGCGGTGTCGGTCTCGAAGCCGTCGGAGACCTGGACGATCCAGCTGTTTTGTCCGGCGTCGGCGGACGAGGGCGTGCCGGAAAGGGTTCCGTCGGCGGCGATGGCGAGCCAGGACGGTCCGAGTATCTTTGCATAGGTCAGCGTATTGTCGTCGAGGTCGGTCGCGGAGCCGGCGAGGGTTTGGCCGGCGTCGGCGACGCCGGTGGTGGCGGC
>JBGSLE010000394.1:0-4615 GCA_041740875.1 Pontiella sp.
CGACCGGCACGCCGATCTATCCCGCCGGCTACGATTCCGTCATCGCCGTCGGCGGCCTCAACCCCGACGGCAGCCGCTGGGAAAACTCCAACTACGGCGACTTCGTCGAACGCTACGAACCCGCCAAGGCCGACTTCAACGGGCAATCCTACGCCGGAACCTCCATCTCCAGCCCCTACGCCGCCTTCAAGGCCGCGCTGGAAAAATAGCCAATGGTGCCGGGATCCGTCCAAGGGGTGGGATTTGTGGGGAAAACCCTTGATGGGGGAGGGTGTATGCCTCTATTAGAAACGGGCACACTAACAACCGTGAATCAGGGAGAACCGGCATGAAGCTTATCATCCTTTTTATCCTTGCCGCCTTGTTGCTGGATGCGCGCGCCGGCATGCGCATCTGGACCTCGCAAAAAGGGGATACGGTCGAGGCCGAATTCATCGGGTTTTTTGCCGACAAGGTGGTTTTGCGCAAGGCCGACGGCGTCGAGATCAAGGTGCCCCAGAGCGGATTGTCCGCCACCGACATCAAATACCTGAGCGAAGCCATTCCGCCCGAGATGGCGCTCGAGGTTTACGTGAAGAACGACAAGAAGCAGATGGGTTCCTATTCCAGCGACTACGACTCCTACGGATGGGAGCGCAAGGGGCAAATCGTCAAATGCACGGCCACCGTGGCCAAGAAAAGCAAACAAGAGAACAAGACCCCGTTGAAGGCCCGCCTCTATGTCCTCAGCAAGGATCTGACAACGGACGCGGTGGAGGTGGTTGCGCTGGCCGAGCAGGAGTTTTCCTTTGCTTCCCAGAACATGGTCGAATTCACCAGCACACCGGTTTCGCTCGAATATTTAAAAAGCTCCTACGAAGGCAACCGGGGACAGGAGTACGAGGGCTACCTGCTGCTGGTCGAGGATGCCGAGGGCAAGATCCTGGCACGGAAGGCCAGCCGGAAATTGTATGAAGAAAATGCAGAGAAGATACGGCTGGCCGTCAAAGGCACCAGGTTCGATTCGGACATGGACATGCTCAACCCGCCGAGGCGATAGCCTCAAAATCTGCTTTTATGGGGCCGGATTGTGATGAATGATCCGGCCTCGTTTTTTTTATGGGGAAGGTTGCATGAAATACATCAGTACGCGCGGGCGGATGGCGCCCGTCGGATTCCAGGATGCGGTCATGACGGGGTTGGCCCCCGACGGCGGGTTGCTGCTGCCGGAGTCGTTGCCGGATGTCCGCGGCAAGCTGGCGGAATGGGCGGAACTCCCCTATGCGGACCTGGCCTTCGAGGTGATGCGCCTGTTTGCGACCGATATTCCCCCCTCCGACCTGAAGCGGATGGTCGATGCCAGCTACGCCACGTTCGACCACCCCGAAACCGCCCCCAGCGTGAAGGTCGGCGATTTCTGGATCCTCGAACTGTTCCACGGCCCGACGCTCGCCTTCAAGGACGTCGCCCTGCAATTCCTCGGCAACCTCTTCGCCTACATCCTCGAACGGCGCGGCGGGCAGCTGAACATCCTCGGCGCCACCAGCGGCGATACCGGCAGCGCGGCGATCCACGGCGTACGCGGCAAGCCGAACATCAACATCTTCATCATGCATCCGGCCGGCCGCACCAGCCCGCTCCAGGAAAAGCAGATGACCAGCGTGCTCGACGAAAACGTCTTCAACCTGGCGGTCGACGGCACCTTCGACGACTGCCAGGAGATCATGAAGACGGTTTTCGGCGACGTGGCGTTCAAGAGCCGGCATTCGCTCGGCTCGGTCAATTCCGTCAACTGGGCGCGCGTGCTGGCGCAGACGGTCTACTATTTCTACTCCGCCTTCCGGGTCATGGCGGCCACCGGCGCGAAAACGATCCAATTCTCCGTGCCGACCGGCAATTTTGGCGACATCCTCGCCGGCTACCTCGCGCAGAGCATGGGCCTGCCGATCGCCAGGCTGATCCTCGCCACCAACGAGAACGACATCCTTTCGCGCTTCTTCAACACCGGCGTCTACGGCATGGCCGTCGCCGTTCCGACCATCAGCCCCTCGATGGACATCCAGGTCGCCAGCAACTTCGAGCGCTACCTCTACTACAAGGTCGGCCAGGATGCCGAAAAGCTGGCGGCCCTGATGGCCGGGTTCAAGGCGAACGGCTCCCTCTCGGTGGAGCTGGACGCCTCCGGCACGGTCGATGGCCTTTTCGCGGCCGGGCGCGGCGATACCGCCGCCACCCTCGACGCCATCCGGCGCTACCACGCCCAATTCGGCTACGTCCTCGATCCGCACACCGCCGTCGGCGTTTTGGTGGCCGAACGCTTCCGGACGCCGGACGCCCCGACCATTTGCCTCGCCACGGCGCATCCCGCCAA
Source organism: Pontiella sp. (assembly GCA_041740875.1). GTDB lineage: Bacteria > Verrucomicrobiota > Kiritimatiellia > Kiritimatiellales > Pontiellaceae > Pontiella. Next base: position 2,351 of record JBGSLE010000394.1, read on the forward strand.
GTTCACCCAGGCCATCGCCGACGCCATCGGCAAGGAAATCCACCACCCGGCGCTCGATGCCTTGGCCGGGTGCGAAACCCGCTGCGAAGCCATCGCGAACGACATCGAAGCCGTCAAACGCTACGTTGCCGGCCACCTTTAGTTCCAATTAAGAATTCAGAATTAAGAATGATGAATGGCGGAACTTAGGCGGCGGTGGCCTTTTTTGAACAAAATGCCGTCGCAGACCGACCATTCATCATTCTGAAATCGCAATTCTACATTCGCTCCCATGTCCATGCCGGGTCAAAGGCGGGAATAGGCTTTGATTTGGTGAAACGGATTCCTCTATATTCCCGCAATGGCGAATTCAAACACAGAGGGGCCGGTGCGTTCGGGCTGGCGCGAGATTGCCGGGATCCTGGTGGGCACCGTGGGGCTGATGCTGCTGCTGGGCGTATTGTCGTACAACCCGGCCGATATCGGGGCTTTCCGCAACCAGACCGGCTCGCACAACTGGATCGGGCCGTTCGGCGCCCATAGCGCCTACGCCTTGTTCATGTACTTCGGCATGGCCGGCTACGTCATTCCCTTCAGCATCCTCTGGATCGGCGTTGCCGCGGTTTTCCGCTCCTCCCGCAAGATCACGCCGCGCCTGCTCTGGTTCCTGCTGGCCCTCTTCTGCCTCTCCGGCCTGCTCGACATGCAGCAGGTCTGGTACGGCGCGGTCGAACGGCTCAACATCGGCAGCCCGGGCGGCCTGATGGGCGAGGTGCTCGCGCAGCGCACGCTCGGCTTCTGGATCGGCTACGCCGGGGCGGGCATCGTCTTCACGGTGCTGCTCGCGATCGCCACCGTCCGCATGCTCGATCTGCACATGGTCGATTTGGCCCGCAGGCTCTGGGCGTGGATCAAGACGCTGAAGATGGAAAAGCCGACGGTCGAAGAGGTGTTCGCCGTCGAGGAAAAACCCGCGCGCAAGCGGGCGGCCCGCAAGCAAGACAAGGCCGAAACCCCGCTCTCCGGTCCCGCCGGGGACGGGGAATTGCCGGCTTTCGATATCCGCAAGATGGTCGAGGAGCAGCAAAAGGCCGCCGAAGAAAAGAAGCCCAAGCCCGTGCCAGTACCGGTTGCCGTGGCCGAAAAGCCGAAAAAGGCCAAGGCCGAGGCGGCCGAGGATAAGGAGGAATTCCCCGCCTTTGCCGAAACCGCCGGCCATGCGGAATACCGTACTCCATCGCTCGACCTGCTCGATCCGTCCGTGCCCCAGGGCAAGGGCATGACGGCCGAAGAGATCGCCCAAACCGCCGAAATCCTCCAGAAGACGCTCGAGGAGTTCGGCGTGCAGGCCAAGGTGACCGGCGTGCAGCAGGGGCCGGTCGTAACCTGCTATGAAATCCTGCCGGACGCCGGCGTGCGCGTCGAAAAGATCAAGCAGCTGCAAGACAACATCGCGCTGAAGATGCATGCCGAAAGCATCCGCATCCAGGCGCCGATCCCCGGGAAGGGCGTCTGCGGCGTCGAGGTGCCCAACACCTCGCGCGCCTCCGTCTTCTTCCGCGACCTGGTGGAAAGCCCCGAATTCCAGAATAGCCGCCACGCCCTGCCGCTGGTGCTCGGCAAGGACGTCAACGGCGACAGCATGATCTTCGACCTCGCCAAGATGCCGCACCTGCTCATCGCCGGCGCGACTGGCGCGGGCAAGTCGGTCTGCATGAACTCGATCCTGACCGGGCTGCTGATGAAGCACTCGCCCGACCGCATGCGCCTGATCCTGGTCGACCCCAAGACGGTCGAGTTCCACCAGTACAACAACCTGCCGCACCTCGTGGTGCCGGTCATCACCAACGCCAAGAAGGTGGCGCTGGGGCTCAAGTGGGCGATCGACGAGATGGAGCGCCGTTTCAAGTGGTTCCGCCAGGCCGGCGTGCGCGACCTGCAGGGGTTCAACGCCCGCACCATCCAGAAGCAGGAGGAGCTTTTCGGCGAAGAGGCCGCCGATCCGGACGAACGCAGGAACCAGATCCCCGAACGGCTGCCCTATATCGTGATCGTGATCGACGAGCTGGCCGACCTGATGGCCGTGGCGCAGGCCGAGATCGAGGCGGGGATCGCCCGGCTGGCCGCCAAGTCGCGCGCGGCGGGCATCCACATGATCCTGGCCACCCAGCGGCCCGACGTGAAGGTCATCACCGGCACCATCAAGGCCAACTTCCCCGTGCGCATCGCCTTCAAGGTGTCGCAGAAGGTCGACAGCCGCACCATCCTCGACCGCATGGGCGCCGA
>JBGSLE010000395.1:0-2379 GCA_041740875.1 Pontiella sp.
GCCGGTGGTTGTGGAGCGCCACCTTGATCCCGTACTCGTCGGCAAATTTTTCGGCGAGGTCGAACTTCGCGCGATCATTGCCGGCTTCGATCTGGATGACTCGGATGCCCATGAATTTCGCGAACTCCATGAGCTTGCGCCATTGTTCGTCGTCCTTGGCGTTGGTTACGCCATAGCTCACGATCTCGACGTCTTCGGCCTTCACAAAATCCCTGAGCTGCTTGAGCGTTTCAGGAGTGATGGTTTTGTAGTCGGTCGTGCCTGCGAAGTCGCCGCCGATCTTCTGGCCCGGGTAGACTTCAAGGTAGCGGATGCCCAGCCGCTTGGCGGTCGCGACGGTTTCAACAAACGAGCGATCCCGGAAGGTATAGGCCTGCAACGCGAGCTGGATATCCTGGGCAAGCGCCGTGCCTCCGAGGGCGGTGGCGGCAATGAGTGCGGTTAGCATTGGTTTCATAAGAATTCCTCCTAAAAAATGCGGTAGGTTTTATCAATGAAGGCCTGCGCTTCAGGCCGGTCGCAGCGGAGCGCTTTGGCATTCCATTTGAACGGCACGCCGGAACGGATCGCGACGTTGCCGAGCAGCGCCATTTCGGTGAGCGGGCCGGCGTAGTCGAAGTTCGAGACAGGGGCTTCGATCTCGCCCCGGATGGCGCGCAGCCAGTTGCCGTGGTGGCCTTCCGGAACGCGCGCGATCGTCTTGGGGGGACGCACCATCCCCTTCATCGCGCTTTCGGGAATGAGGCGCGGCGATTCGCAGTAGTCCCCCGCCGCCAGGATGGTACCCTTGGAGCCGAAGAACAACTGGCCGCCTTCGGGCATTTTGCGACCCTCGTCAAGGCCGTCTGGCCGGCGCGGCTTTTTCAAGGTGCCCTCGAACCACGTGACCACCACCGGCGGCATGCCCTTGCGGGCGGGGAATTCGTAGGTGACCTCCGCACCGGCGGGGCAGGAGTATTCGTTGCCGCCGTCCACCTTGGCGGAGACGCGGTCGGGCGAGCCGAGACCCAGGGCCCAGAAGCTTGCGTCCATCGTATGGCAGCCCATGTCGCCGATCGCGCCGCAGCCCCAGTCCCACCAGCCGCGCCACTTGAAGGGGGCGAAGGCCTCGTTGTAATGGCGGAACGGCGCGACCCCCAGCCAGCGGTTCCAATCGAGGGTTTCCGGCGGGGTCATCCGCTCCTGCGGCAGCGTAATGTTTTGCGGCCAAATCGGGCGGTTGGTCCAAATGTGGACTTCGCGGACCTCGCCGATCACGCCCGCCTCGATCCACTCCTTGACCAAGCGGGTGCCTTCGTTCGAGTGGCCCTGGTTGGCCATCTGGGTGACGACCTTGTGCCTGCGCGCGGCCTCGGTCAAAAGGCGCGCCTCGGCGACGGTGTGCGTGAGCGGCTTTTGCACCAGGACATGCTTCCCCATTTCGATGGCCATCATGGCGACGGGAAAATGCATGTGGTCGGGCGTCGAGACCATGACGGCGTCGATCTGCTCGTCCATTTCGACGAGCATTTCGCGGTAGTCGCGGAAACGCTTGGCGTCCGGGAAGCGGTTGAACGTCTCGCGGGCGCGGTCAAAATCCACGTCGCAGAGGGCGACGATGTTTTCTCCCGCCACCTGGCCGGTGTCGTGTTTGCCCCTTCCGCCGCTGCCAACGGCCGCAATGTTGATTTTTCGACCCGTGACGGGCACCCCGGTGCGGAGGCGGATCGGCTTGGCGGAGGCCATAAGGCGTGCCGACGGCAACAGTGTTGCGGCGGCGCCGCAAGCGGTGACCATCAAGGAGGCCCTTCTTGTCATTTTTGAATGTTGCATATGCTATCCCTTTCGATTTCCCGTTTCTGCATGAATGTGCGCATCCTCACGCCGCATCCCTGCCTAGCCCAATAAGCTACGGCTGTCCCTGCGGTTTTTCAACCTTAGGCTTAGGCCGGTGAAGGTTCATGTACTGTTCCTTGTAGTCGAGCCCCTTGCGCTCCTGCCTTTGCACGGCCCCGGGATCGAGTAACGGGTCGCCGGTCTGCTTGCGCCACCCGGCAACCGCCTGCAGCAACCGCTCGCGCACGCCCCTCAGTTCGGGTTCGTCGGCAAGGTTCGTGAATTCGAACGGATCGTTGGCGAGATCGTAGAGTTCGACCGCCGGCGGGTTGGCGACGCGGTCGTACACGCGGCGGATGGGCAGTTCGCGATATTGCGGCTGGCGGGATTCGCCCATCGCGAAGCAATACTTGTCCGGATCCAGCGGATTCGGGCGTTCGCCGCCGAAGAGGTTGAAGACAAGTTTGTGGTTCCCCTCGCGCACGGCGTAGCGCGGATAGAAATACCAAGGGATGTGGGTGATGTACTCGGTGAAGATTTGCGTCCGCCATGCGCCCGGCCCCG
>JBGSLE010000396.1:0-7060 GCA_041740875.1 Pontiella sp.
CGGCCTGCCGGCCTGGGCGATGAAGTTCAACCTGCGCGGCTCCCTTCGCATCGGGCTCGGCATGCTGCCGCGCGGCGAGGTGGCGCTGATCGTGGCCGGCATCGGCCTGGCCAGCGGCATCATCGACCAAGGGATCTTCGGCGTCGCCATCATGATGACCGTGACCACGACGATGATTGCCCCGCTGCTGCTGGTCAAATCATTCGAAGGCGGCTCCGGTCTGCGCAAGGAGTTGCAGGGCGGCAGCGAGGACATCGTGGTGATCGATCTCGAATTCCCGTCGCGCGACATCGCCGAATTCCTGCTCAACCGTTTTGTGCGCGCGTTGCAGCACGAGGAGTTTTTCGTACACCACCTGCACACCGACCATCCGACCTACCGCGTGCTCAAGGACGACATCGCCTTCACGCTTTTTGTCGAGGACAACAAGCTCGTGGTCAACGTGCCCCGCGCCAACCAGCACATCGCCCGCATGATCCTGCTCGAAGAGCTGCTTTCGCTCTCCGACCTGCTCGAATCGACCAAGCAGATGAAAAGCATCGCCGAAATGGGCTCCGACCTGATGAACGGGCTGTTTGCCTGAGGCCAAGCGGGTTGGCTGTGCGGCTGGGTTTTACTCTTGCACTACGAACATTTTCTGTTCCCGATCAAAGCGGAGCAGCCCCTTGTGCTGCGCGTACCACGCCCGCAGTTCCTTGTCACTGCCCGTCTGGCCGGTATGCACGCAGACGGCTGCATGCACCTTATCCTGATAATGCGAGCACAGCTCTTTGCCAGCGGGAATAGTGGTCGCATAAAAATCCAAGGCATCGAGTATGCCGTGATCAAGTGCGACGGGAATCATGCTGCCATAGTCGTGGCTACCACCCTTTTTGGCGGCTTCCCACGCCAAGGCGATGGTGTCGTCTAGTTGGATGCCGGGCAGGTCTTTGATGGCACTATAGATTTCATCCTTGTCACTGCCCCGAACGAAATAGTCGGCCAGCATGGGATAGAGCGAAGGATCGTTGAAGCCTGCGACCGCCTTGACCCATTCGGGATCGAGATCGTCCTTGGTTCGCAGTCCATTGACCAGCATTTCGCGCGCCTCCTGGTGCCAGCCGAATTTGAGGACGAGTCCAACGAGAAAGCCATGGGTTTCCAGATTGGCAAGGATCAGCTCCTTATCTGTCGGAAGCGCAATCCGTTCGATGGCCCGGCTGGCATAGTATTCATTGTAGTCGGATGTTTTGATCAAGATATCCAAGTGTATGTTTCCCACCTTGGCCAGCATGTCGATCTGTAGGTCGCCGGGATTTTTTTCGCGTTGTCCGCCAGAGGCTTCGTAGATTTTAAGCACATAGCTTTTCACTTCGTCCCGGTCGGAGGGATCGGCCAATTTGATATCGGACAGGACCGTCCGCACCTCTTCCTGACTCGTTTCCGTTTGCGAGTAGAACTGGCCTTCGCCAAAGGAGAAGCCCTTCTTTTCCACGTCCAGTTTGGAACGCCCCAGCCAGCGGATCTGCACGATCATCAGCTCGGCATCTTCCAGCCATGCTTCGGAGATGGGGTGGAGGTTGGCGTTATTTCCATCGGAGCTGTAACGCAACGTCTTCCCCTTGGCTTCCAAGATGTTCGCGGTTTGGAAAAACTGGAGGGAAAAGTCGTCGTCCTTGGGGAGGAAGGTCTCCTTTGTTTTGCGGTTGGCCAGCAGGTAGAGGAATTTCCGGCCTTTGTCGGCGGTTCGTTGCCGCGTCGCAAGGGTCGAAAAGTGCTGCTCGTTGACAATCACGATGCAACCTCCGCTTTGCTTGAGCACCTTGTTGACCGTGAAGGTGGATCCGCCTTCGCGGTGCCGGGCCCCGACCTCCAGCGGGATGCTGGCCACGGAGTGGTATTCGAAAACGTCGTACGCCACGGTGGCGGAGTAGCGCCCCGGCTCGTCGCGGTATTTCCGGTACTCTTCGTCGTCAAGCCGCAGCAGGGTCTGGCTGTTGAAGAAGCGGCGGTTTTCCTCAACCAACTCCAGCGGGGCGATGGCGTCAGCCAGTACACCTTTGTTTACATCGTATTGCCCGAAGCGGATGTCGTTGTTCAAGTCGACGCTCCGGACCGTGTCGTCGCCGATGGCGAATTCCGCCACGATCTTGGTGGCCACGGCATAGCTGGCCGGCGGCAATCCCGAAAACAGCAGCTCACCGTCGATCTCCTTTTTCAGCGTATCCGTCGCGCGTCTGCTGAAGGCGTCCGAAATGCTGGTGGCCTTGTCTTCAACGGTTGCCTGAATTCGGGCCAATCCAGCCTCGTCCAGAACATTGGTCGGCTGGGGCAGGATCGTCCATGGGGAATAGGTTGAAACCCAGAAGGCCACCAGGATTTCGGTCCCGAGCAACACGTACGAACGCGCCACCTTGCGGGTGCGGTACTGCACGGCAATGATGGCGGCGCACAAGAGGATGGAGACCAGGGCCGACAGGAGCTGCCGCGAATCGGACAGGGCCAGATCGACGCCCGATCCGTCGAATTCCGCCACCATCCCAATAATGGAGGCCACCGCACCCAGGATGACCGAAACGAACATCCATACCACCAGCACGATGGCATATAATCCAAAATTGCGCGTGAGAACCGCGGCCGCCGCCAGCGGAAGGCCCATGCCGAGATACTTGAGCAGCAGATCCGGCATGGCCGCCAGCCAAAGCGTGGCGGGAATTCCACTTGCGATGTACAGCAGCAGATCCGCCGCGATGGGAAGGGCCACCATGAGGAGACCAAGGAAGGCGAGCTTGCTCCAGAGCACATCCTTTTTTTCGAGCGGACGCGTAAACCAAAACGCCGTCGTGCCGGTGAGCGGCTCGCTGTGGAAGAGAAATGGAACAATCAACGCCAGCAGGATGAACTGGACGGCCATGACGAGGCCGGCAACCATATCCACAATGCCCTGCCGAAGGACATCCCCGGCCACGGTGGTGGCCTTCAACCCGCTGAGCACGGCGGACAAGAGCAGGATGCCGATCCAAAAAAACAAAAACAGGCGCAGGCGGCGGATGTCATTTTTCAGGAGGTGTTTCACGAGGCTCATCGGTTGGCTCCCTTGAAGTGGCGGGCGAGGGCGAGGTAGATTTCGCGGAGCGGCAGGGATTGCTCATCGGCGTCCGCAATGCCGGGGAAGACGGCGTTGAACCGCTCGGACGAGCCGTTGCCGTATTGGCTTTCGACGAAGCGGAACGCGTGGCCGGCGCGCTGGGGCACCAACCACTCCTTCGGCAATTCCTGCGGAACGTGCGCATCGGCGGGCAGCGCCAGTTCGATCTGGCGGAACCGCGCCTGCAGGGTCTCCTTGCTCTCCGAAACCGCGAGTTTGCCCTTGTCGATGAATCCGACCCAGTCGGCAAGGCGTTCCACTTCGTCGATGTCGTGCGAGGAGATGAAGACCGTCCATCCTTCCGACTCGGTCAATTCAAGGATGCCTCGGATAAGCTCGTCGCGCACGAGCGGGTCGAGCCCGCTAAACGGTTCGTCGAGCACCAGCAGTTTCGGGCGGTAGGCGAGCGACGATAGCAGCATGGCCTTCACCTTCATGCCGCGCGACATGCTCTTGAGCTTCACGTCGTTGGGCAGGTCGAACTGCTCCAGCAGGCGGTTGCAGAATCCGTCGTCCCACGTCGGGTACATGGGTTTGCAGAAGCCGATGAGCTGGGGGACGGTCATCCATCCCGGAATCTTCTGGTTTTCGGAGACGTAGCCAATCTGCCGGAATTGCTCCGGCCCGATCTTGGCGGAAGGGACGCCCAAAACCTCGGCGCGTCCGGCCGTTGGGAAGAGGATGTTCATCATCAGCTTGATGGTGGTGGTCTTGCCCGAGCCGTTTGGCCCGAGAAAGGCGTAGATGCTGCCTTCCGGCACATCCAGCGCCAGCTGGTCGACCGCCGCCCTGCCGCCGAATTTCTTGGTCAGACCCTCGGTCCGTATTGCATACCCCATGGTTCCCCCTGTTGCGTCTCTTTTCGATTTCCTGTCCTACGATAGGTTTTTCCAGTGCTGCCGCAGCGCGTCCAGCAGCTCCTGCTCGGTTAGCTTCAGTTTTTTGGCTTCGACCACCAAATGCTCCAGATCCCTGCCCAGCAACTCTTTTTTGTGGGAGGAGAGCACGTGTGCGGATTTGGCGACGACCGATCCCAGGCCGGGCTGCATTTCGATCAACCCCTCATCGCGCAGGCGCGCGGAGACCTTCTGGGCGGTGTTGGGGTTGATGCGCAGTTCCTGGCTGAGCACGCGCACGGAAGGAAAGGCATCGCCCGGCTTAAGCTGTCCGCAGACAATGGCCTTCTTGGCGGCGAAGAGCACCTGCTCATGCACCGAAAGGCCTGGCGTGAAGGTTACCTTGAATGGAAGCATGGTGTACTATGTATGATAGTACACCATTCGGTGTCAACCGCGATGGGTGGTTTATTCCAGCCGGCGGAAGAGCAGCGGGTTCTTGTAGTCGAACGCGCCGGGGGTCGTGGCGAAAAAGTCGAGAACCTCGGCGGCGGGGTTTTCCAGCACGATTTGGGTTGCAGGGCTCTTTTCCACCACGCCCTTGAGCGTGGCCCCGCCCAGCTGCTTTTCAACAAAGCCAATGTCGGGAATCCAAACCACGATTTGCGGGCCATTGGCCTTGATCTCGGCGAAGATGTAGCGGTTCGTGGCGCCGGGCTCCGCCGGAAGGGAGGCATACAACGATCCGTTGCGCTCGGAGAAAACCAGGCGGTATTGCTTTAACTGGAAGGCGTTGTCTTTCCATTCGATGAACGCGAGCCATGCGGCGCCGTCCTCCGCAAAACCGATGTGTACCACCTCCTGGTCGAGCAGCCATGTTCCTTCCAGCGAGGTGCGCTGCTCTTCGGTCAGCGTGGATGCGGGGAAGGGCTCCTTGACGACGACGCTGGAGCAACCGGCCAGCGCGAGAATGCCGAGAAACAGAAACCGTTTTTTCATGCTCTACCTCCTGATTGGAACGCGAAGATACGGCGTTGCGCCGTCCAGGTCGATGGTTTTTTCCGCGGAGCAGCCTAGAAGAAATAGTTGAGCCCGGTGACGAGCTGGTTGCGGTTTTCCCAGCCGTTGCCGACGCGGATGGCGACCCAGCGGTAGCCGACCTTGAGCTTCAGCTCCTGGGTCGGTTTGCAGTAGAGGCCGCCGGTGAGCCAGTTCATCTCGAATTGCTCGCTGTTCTTGCCCCAGAAAAACTCCTCTTCGAAATAGGGCTTGATGCCGCCCGGCAGGAGTGGCCACGGCAGGTCGAGGCGGGTTTCGTTGCGCAGGCGGATGTCGTCGTCCTTGTCGTAGCGGTATTCGCGGAATTCGATGCGGCTGCGGTTGGAGAGGCGCGCCTCTCCGAGGGCGCCGAACCAGTTGAGGTTGAGGTAGGGGATGTCCTCGATCAGCCAATCCTCGGCGGGTTGGAGCCAGGAGCGGCGGTAGGCGGCATCGACCCGCCAGGCGGGGTGGAATTTGTAGCCGAGGCCGAGGTCGGCGTAGGCGAAGAAAAAATCGCTCATGTCGTCGCGCAAGACCGCGTTCGAGCGGTGGAGCAGCGACCATTTTTCATCGAGCGCCTTGGCGATGTAGAAGTTGTGGGCGTAGCCCCAGTCGCCCTCCTCGGCGGCGGCACACAACGGAAGCAAGGCCAGCAGGGCGAGAAGGCGTTTACCCATGGTCTCCCATTTTCTTTATGAGCTTTTCCGAACCGGCGCCGCAGGAGATGACCGAGCGCATGGCGTCTTCGATGGGTACCACGATGGGGATGACGTATTCTGCCGGGACGTGGTAGATGAAGCCGGAGGTGGGGTTGGGGGCCGTGGGGGCGAAGATGGTCACATAGCCGTTTTCATGGCGGTCGGTGATGAATGCCGTGACGAGGGTGTCGTTGCCGAAGAGGCGCACCAGCACGACGGAGGAAAAGGGCGATTCCTTCCGACCTAGGAAATGGTTGACCGTCTCCTTCACCATGCGGTAGCCCGGCGCGCGGCTAAGCACACTCTTTTCGAAGCTGTTGTAGATGATCAGTCCCAAGCGCGTGCGGACGAAGAGGCCGACGGAAAAGCAGGCCAGGATGATGACCGTAAGCACGATCAGCGTGGCAATCGGCTCATTGAAGCGCTCTGGAAGCGGCACGGTATCCACCGCCAGGTTGGTGAGCGGCTCGATCGTGCGGGCCACCACGCCGAAGAGCCATTTGAATGCGAGAATCAGAATGACGGACGGGAGGATGACGATCACTCCGCCGATGAGGGTGGTGCGGAAAAATGTTTTCGTGCGCTGCAGCATGGAGGCCCCCGGTTGAGCGCGCATCGTATAAAAACCATCGACGGCGGAAAGATAAATCACTAGACAAACAGGATGAGAATTCACCTGAACGAGCGGGAATGCGAGATCGAAGCGGGCACGGGGTTGTTCCAGTTGCGCGACCGGCTGAAACCGGATGCGGACGTGCTCGTCTACAACGGCGCCGCCGTCGCGGCGGATGTGGCGCTGGCCGAAGGCGACCGGGTGACCCTGATTACTCGCGGCGAAATCCCTTCTGCCGATGAGTTGGAGGCGTTGATGGTTTCGCGCCATACGCCGGGCGTCCACGAAAGGATCAAGGGGTCAACGGTCGGGATCGCCGGCCTTGGCGGCCTTGGATCCGCCGTGGCCGTGGCGCTCGCGCGCATAGGCGTCGGCAAATTGGTGCTGGTGGATTTCGATGTCGTCGAGCCGAGCAACCTCAACCGCCAGCAATACTTTATCGACCAGATCGGGATGGCCAAGGCCGCCGCGCTCGCGGCCAACCTCAAGCGCATCAATCCGTACGTCGCCTGCGACGCCCGCTGCGAGCGCGTCACGCCCGGCAACATCCATGAACTGTTCGGCGGGGTCGATGTGCTCGTCGAGGCGTTCGACCGCGCCGACCAAAAGGCGATGCTCTTGCAGTCGTTCAAGGGTGCGCCCATCGTCGCCGCCTCCGGGCTGGCGGGCCACGGCCCCGGCGAAACGATCGGCGTCCGGAAGATGGGTTCGCGGATCCACATCGTTGGCGACCTCGCCACCGGGG
>JBGSLE010000397.1:0-2190 GCA_041740875.1 Pontiella sp.
GATGGATGCGCCTGATTCAAGTACCACATTGGTGGTGAATACACCGGTGCCGCCGAGGGTTCCACCCGCATTCACGGTGGTGAGACCGGTAGGTCCAGAGCCTGAATCCCAGGCGAGGAACCCGTCGTTGACCGTCAGGGAAGCCGGTTGCGTGTTGTAGGTCCCGCTGCGGTCGAAGCGTTGTGTTCCCAGCCCTTCCTTGACGATGTGGATCGGATCGGTTCCCGCGATGTTGGAACCGTAATTGAAGTCCTCACCTTCGGCCACGTCGATCGTCAGCGTGGCAATGATGCCCCCGCCGTTGTTGTCGACCCGCCGCGTGTTGTTGGAGGCTGTGTTCAGTCCCCCGATCACTTGGTCGAAGCCGTTCAGTTCCAGCACTGAAGTGCCCGCTCCACCGATCGTTACGACGGTATTGGTCGGCAGGACATTGTCGGTGCCCAATGCGAGGGTGCCCCGGTAGACCTGCGTGCCGCCCGCGTAGTCGTTGGCCGTGGAATTGAGCGTCAGCTTGATGTTATTTCCCGCCGTGTCGCCGGCCAGACCCACCTGGAATTTGCCTGCGCCGGTGATCGGCCCGTTGATGGTGCTGGGGCTGGTGAAAAGCACGACCGAGCCAAAGCCGCTGTCGAGCGTGATGCCCCGGTTGGCGTGGAAGGTGACGTTGTTTACCCTCAGCGCGCCGCCGTTGCGCAGCACGATGTTGTCGGCATCGAAGGATCCGGGAACCGCACCTAGGTTGCTGTCCGAGGTGGCGACCACGAGGGTTTGCTTGGTGCCGCCATCCACGATCAATCCACCGGTAAAGGTGTTGGATGCCGCCAAGGTAATGTTGGCGTTCATATCTTCGGCCTTGAACGTGCCCGGCCCGCTGACCATGCCGCCCAGGGTGTAGCTTCGGGGACTGCCGCCATCGAAACGGTTGTCGAAGGAGACTACGCCCGCACCCAGTTCCCAATTGTTGGCGTAGGTCTGCGCCGTGTTGCGCTCGTGGTAATATTTGGATCCGCCCACCATCTTGACGAGGCTGAACGCGCCCACGCTTTCGCTGTTTCCGCGCAAGGTGCCTGCCTGGAAATCGAGCGTGGCGCCAGCGACACTCCATGGGGCTCCGGTCGGTTTTTCACCCGTGTTGAAGAAGCTTTTCGCTCCGCCGACCGAGGTGATGGTCAGGGTGTCGCCCGAACCGACGCTCAACACCAAGTCGTTGACCTGGTCGGCCAACATCTCAAGGTAGCGCCCGTTCAGTTCCCAGGTGGCCCCACCGGGAGCGACGGAAAGCACGGTGTTGTCGACCTGCCCGCGCAAGGTGACGATTCCGCTGCCGTTGGTTTTCGCCAGCGTCATATTTGCAACCGAGACGCCTGCGGCGACATCGATGGTGATGGGGGTTTTCGCCGCGTTGGTCGTAATGATGGCATCGCCGCCGTTCGACCACGGCACATTGTTGATGCCGCCATCGCTCGTCCAGTTGGCGGTCGAGGTATCCCAAACGCCGTTGGTGTGGGTAATCGCCGCATCCCCGGAAACCGGATCCCAGGTTTGTTGCGCATTGCTTGACAAAAGGCTTGCGGAAAGGGCAGCCAATGCCGCGAGCCATGTTGTTTTCCTCTTCATCGTACTCCTCCTGTGTTGCGGCGCTTGGCAACGCCTGTTTCCTATCGTCGGTATGATTGTAGTGCCCGCTGGTTTTCTCAGGAATGCAGGGAATGCTTTTCTTATTTGCACGATTTACATTTTCCGGCGATCCCATGTCCCCGAAAAGGCCGTGATGGAAGGTTTGGCTGGACGAACCGAAAAGCGAAGGTCGTGTCCTAAAGGTTCCGCAAAAAGAAAGGGCCGTTGAATTTTCAATCTAAGCAAAATAAACCGCCAAGGAGGACGGGGCGCCCCTTGCGGGCGGCACGCACCACAACGTTACGGGGCTAAAAAAAAACGCCCCGCGACTGCGCGGGGCGCCCATCGGGCCCGGAACCCACCGGGCCATGGAGGAGAGGCTATTGCTTTTCCAGCAGCAGGCGGCCGAAATAGGCCGGATTGGCTGCGGTCGGAATGCCGTTGGTCTGGATGGCGAACTCGGCATCGGCCATCGCCGTTCCCAGCACGACGTAGTTGGCATTCGTCCACGGCGAGAAGATGAGGTTCGGGGTCGTTTCAAACGTGTAGGAGACGCCGCTGTTCACGTTCGTC